>JAJYTA010000002.1:0-12848 GCA_021793295.1 Actinomycetes bacterium | reverse complement strand
CGGCGACGGTGATGACGGTCTCAGCCGAGGCCTCGCCACCGTTGTCACCGGCCACCGACGTCACCGCGACACCCAGCTCACCAGCAGCAGCGTCGTCAGCGATCTGAACCTCGAACGTCGCCTCGTTCGACGCACCAGCCGGCAGCGTCGCCTGCGTGCCACACACCAGATGCTGCGGCGAAGCCAACGCGCAGCCCTCGGCCGGACGCTCAGTACCTTCCTCGAGCTCCTGACCGGCCACACCGATGATCTCAGCGCCCTCCGGCACCTCGAAATCCACCGTGCCACCGACCATGTCCTCGGTCCCGGTGTGGTTCACCGTGCCGGAAATCTCCACGACGTCACCGGGTGCGCCGACAACCTGCGCGTCGGTGTTCACGTCGAGAACTACGCCATCGTCTTGTGCCATGGCCGACACTGATCCCAGACCCGCGAGCAGGAGCCCCGTGGCCCCAGCAGCGATTCCGGACAGCGCTCGGCGCCCCCATTGTCCAGAGAACTTCATTCAGCTTCTCCATGAAAAACATGTTTCAGCGTGCCCGCGCGGCATACCGTACACGACTTACTGTCAAGGCGATTGACGTCAGGCAAGATCCAAGAACGTGTCGAGCACGCGCGCTCCGAAGCGCAGACTTTCGACCGGGACCCGCTCGTCGACCCCGTGGAACATGCCGGCGAAGTCGAGCTCCGGCGGCAACCGCAACGGCGCGAACCCGAAGTTGCGAATGCCCAGTGTGCTGAACGACTTCGCATCGGTGCCCCCGGACAGGCAGTACGGCACCGTCTGCGCCCCCGGATCCTCGCTCAGCAACGCAGCGGTCATCGCGTCGACGAGGGAGCCGCTGAATTCCGTTTGTACGGCAATGTCGTGAACGAGGGATTCGCGCTTGACGTTGGGACCGAGAATCTCGTCCAGCGTGGCCGCGAACTCCTCCTCGTACCCCGGCAGGAACCGCCCGTCGATGAACGCCTCGGCCCGGCCGGGAATGACGTTGTGCTTGTAGCCGGCCTTGAGCATGGTCGGGTTCGTCGTGTTGCGCACCGTCGCCGCGATGATCCGTCCCACCGACCCGAGGGTCTTGAGCAGTTGCTCCGGGTCGTCGGGATCGAGGGTGACCCCGAACGCCTCCCCTGCCGCATCGAGAAAGGCCTGCACGGTCGGGTTGACGCGCACCGGCCATTCGTACCGGCCCAGCCGCGCCACGGCCTCGGCCAGTTCGGTCACGGCGTTACCGGAGCTGACCATCGACCCGTGCCCGGCCCGACCGTCGACGGTCAGGCGCATCCAGTCGATGCCCTTCTGCGCGGTCTCGATCAGGTAGAGGCGCAGGTCGTCGCGGACAGTGAGGCTGAACCCTCCGACTTCGCTGATCGCCTCCGTCGCGCCTTCGAACAACTCCGCGTGATGGTCGACGGCCCAGTGCGCGCCCAGCACTCCCCCGGCTTCCTCGTCAGCGAGGAAGGCCAGGATCAGCGGCCGGGCCGGGCGCCGACCGGTGCGCAGCCGATCGCGGACGACGGACAGGATCATCGCGTCCATGTCCTTCATGTCCACCGCGCCCCGGCCCCACAGGCAGCCGTCGACGATCTCTCCGGAGAACGGATCGTGCGTCCATTCCGCGGCGTCGGCCGGGACGACGTCGAGGTGCCCGTGGATCAACAGCGCATCAGAGCGCGACGGATCCGCGCCGTCCATGCGCGCCACCACACTGGTGCGCCCGGGAGCGGATTCGAACACGGTTGTTTCCAGGCCCACCTCGGTCAACTTCTCGGCGACGTACTCCGCTGCGGGCCGCTCACCCGGGCCACTGTCGTCGCCGAAGTTCGAGGTGTCGATGCGCAGCAGGTCACGGCACAGGTCGACGACTTCGCGGTCGGGAGATCGCTCCGGGGACGGTGTGGACGTCGGCTCAGTCATGCGCCCATCCTGGCACGCGCCGCCAGTACTGGTAGCTCCCCTCGTCGCGGACCACGAATCCGAGCTTGGCCAGCTCGGCGCGCAGCGCGGCAGCGTCGTCGCTGTCACCCTTGCCGAGTGCTCGTTCCCGTGCCTTGAACACCGCGTTGACCGGGCCGGGAAGGTCCGGAGTTTCGTCGACCCAGCGCCGGTATTCGCCACTGTGCGGGTCACCGTCAGGCCGCCACGGGTACCCATGCGCGGAGAAAGCTTCGGCCAAGCGGGTGCGGTCGCGGTCGTTGGGCAGCCGGACGAGCTCCTCGGTCGAGACTCCCAGCACGACGAGGTCCTTGCCGTCGAGGAAGATCGCGCCGATGTCGGGTCCGGCGATCTCGTGGGTCTGCTCGTCCAGGCGAAGCCGTATCGCCCGGTCGTCCACCGCAACGCGCAAGACTTCTCCTTCAGCCGTCAGCGCCACCATGACGCCCAGGACGACCCCGCCGTCAAGACGTAGGTCGCCTGCGGCTCCGGGAGCGACTCGATCAAGAGGAGCGGGCCCTGGAAGGGCACCCATGACAGCCCGAGCGCCCATTCCGCGACCGGCCGCGCGAGCCGACCGGCGAACGCACCGAGAACGGGAAAGCCGACCCAGACCAAGGCCGTCTCCCACCACGAGCGGCCGACGACGGTCATTTGATCTCGGCGCGCAGCACCCGGATGACCCCCAGGACCAGCGGAAGCACGAACCACACCGCCATCGAGGTCCCCACCTGCGCCCACTGTTCGCCGTCCAAGCTGCCCTCGAGCAACGGGGCCGTGGTCATGGAGAAGTCCAGCCACGGCGCCACGGAGTCCAACGCCGAGATGACCGACCCCAGAACGGTCCACACCGTGGGCAGGACGAAGTACAACACGATCGCCAGCGGGGAGCTGAGCAGAGCCAACCCGAACGCGAAGCCGACCAGCACACCGGCCAGCTGGAACACGATGGTCCGACCGATCAGCCCAGCCTCGACGGAGAAGCTCCCCGGCGCGTCGGTGACCAGCGGAGTGATCAGGTTCGCCAGCGCCGCCAGGCCCAGCATCGCCGCGGTGGTCACCACCACGAGGACGACCGACGCCGCCGCCTTGGCCGCGATCACCCACCCTCGGCGGGGTTGGAGGGCGAAAGTCGTCAACGCGGTGCGCTGCGACCACTCGCTGGTCACGATGAGAATGCCGAGAATCGGCAGGAGCACCGCCACGCCGAGCTGGGCGAAGGTGAAGTACTCGGACATGGTCTGCTCGCCGGGATCACCGACGACCATCAGCACCGCCGCCAAGCCCGCGCCGATCAGCGCGATGAGGCCCAGTAACCACACCCCCGCTCGCGTGTCGATCATCTTGCGCGTCTCGACACCGCTGAGGCGCCATAGTGTCGCGGTCATCACACAACCTCCGTCGTCGCATCGCCCACGGTCGTCAGGCGTAGGAACAGTTCTTCGAGTCCGCCGGAATCGGCCGGGCGCAGTTCGAGGAGCGCGACACCGGCCTGCGCGGCCAGCCGGCCGACCGTCTCGGCCGGCGCGTCCACGGCGAACGTGGCGTCGTCTCCCGCGCGATGGCTGATGCCGGCGCGGGTCAGCACCTCGCCAAGGGCCGGCGGATCGAGCGCCCGGACGACGAGGCCGCCGCCGGTGAGCAGGGCGTCCTTGGCGTCGTCGGCGGCGATGCGGCCTTGGCCGATGACCACGAGGTGGTCGGCCACCGCCTCCACCTCACGCAACAGGTGCGACGAGAGCATGACGGTGCCGCCACGGTCGGCGAAGTCACGCAGCAGGCCGCGCATCCAGTAGATGCCCTCGGGGTCCAGCCCGTTGGCCGGCTCGTCGAGTATCAACACGCTGGGATCGCCGAGCAGCGCGTGAGCGATGCCCAGGCGCTGGCGCATCCCGAGTGAGTAGTTCTTGACGCGACGTTTCGCCGCCGCACCGGACAGGCCGACGAGTTCGAGCAGCTCGTCGACCCGGCGCGAATCGACGCCCAGGGCCATCGCGGACACCGCGAGAATCTCCCGGCCGGTGCGACCGGCGTGCTGGGCCGAGGCGTCGAGCAGCACCCCGACGTGGCGGCCCGGGTTGGCCAGGTCTCGGTAGGCGACGCCGTCGATGGTGGCGGTACCGGACGTCGGCGGAGTCAGCGAGCAGATCATCCGCATGGTGGTGGACTTGCCTGCGCCGTTCGGCCCGAGGAAGCCGGTGACGGTACCGGGCTCGCATTGGAACGACACGTCGTTCACCGCGGTGAACGCCCCGTAGCGTTTGGTCAGGTGTTCGACTGTGATCATGCTGATGATCGTCGCGCTGCACGCATGGTCACGGCATCGGCCGGAAGGCGACCATGCGGCGACTTCGGTCGAAGCCTCACTCGACCGAAGTCGCTACCGAGGTACGCCGTTGGGCTCGTACGGTAAGAGCCGTGACATCGACCCCGCAGCGTACCGATGGTGCCGGCGGTCTCGAACTGCATGCGCTGCTGCCCGGCATCCTGCGCGACGACGACGCCGCGGTGCCATCCGGCCGCTCGCGCCGGTCGGCTCGCGACTGGATCGTCGACGTCGGATGCTTCGTGCTGGCCGTGGGCATCGGGCTGGCCGCCTACGACAACGCGATGCAGAACGAGCCACCCGAAGTCGTGGCCATGCTCGACTTGATCGTCGGCGCGCTGGGCTGGGTCGCACTGTGGTGGCGACGTCGTTGGCCGGTCGAGATGGCGATCGCGACGTCTCTGCTCTCGATCGTCGTGTCGTCCATCGCCGGCGCCTCGCTGATCGCCGTGTTCACCGTCGCCGTGCATCGCCGCATCGCGATCTCGGCGGCCGTCGCCGCATTCCATGCGGCTTGCGGGTTGACGTTCTACGTCGTCTATCCCGACCCGACCACGTCGTGGCGGATGTCCGCGGTGCTCACGATCCTGCTCGTGGCGGCTGTGACGTCGTGGGGGATGTTCGTCCGGGCCCGGCGGCAACTGGTGTTGTCGCTGCGCGAGCGAGCACGCCAGGCCGAGTCCGAGGCCACGTTGCGCGAGGACCGGGCCCGCCATCTGGAGCGCGAACGCATCGCGCGCGAGATGCACGACGTGCTGGCGCACCGGCTGTCGCTGCTCAGCGTGCACGCCGGGGCGCTGGATTACCGCCCGGACATGCCGGCCGAGGACGTCGCACGCGCGGCGTCGGTGATCCGAGCCAGCGCCCACCAGGCGCTACAGGATCTGCGTGAGGTGATCGGCGTGCTGCGTGCACCGAGCGACGACGACCCGGATCGCCCACAGCCGACTCTCGACGACATCGACGGACTGGTTTCCGAGTCGCAGCAGGCCGGGATGCGCGTCACGCTCGTCGATCAGCGCGCAGACCACGCCCAGCCCCCGCCGGCGGTCGCTCGCTGCGCCTACCGCGTCGTCCAAGAGGGTCTGACGAACGTGCGCAAGCACGCCGACGGTGTCGGTGTTCGGGTCACGATGCAGGGCGGACCCGGCGACGGCCTGGACATCGACGTCATCAACCGCGCGCCGGTCGCGGGCTGGCTCCACGACGAGATCCCGGGCGCCGGCACGGGTTTGGTGGGCCTGCGCGAGCGGGTCGGGCTCAGCGGTGGCCGGTTGGACTACGGCCCGACACCCGACGGCGACTTCCGCCTGCATGCTTGGTTACCGTGGCCGGCATGACCGGCGCGACACCTGACAGCGGATCCGCTATCGCCGTGCTCATCGTCGACGACGACGCGTTGGTCCGCACCGGGTTGTCGATGATGCTCGCGGGAGCTCCCGACATCTCGATCGTCGGCGAAGCCGCCGACGGCGCCGACGTTCCCGCGCTGGTCGACAGCGCGAAGCCCGACGTGGTCCTGATGGACATCCGGATGCCCAAGATCGACGGCCTCGCGGCCACCGAGGCGTTACGCCGCCGCCCGGACCCGCCCGACGTGGTCGTGCTGACGACATTCGACACCGACGACCACGTGTTGCGGGCGCTGCGTGCAGGCGCCACCGGGTTTCTGCTCAAAGACACGCCCCCGGCGGAGATCGTCGACGCCGTGCGACGCGCCGCAGCCGGCGAGCCGATCCTGTCGCCGTCGGTGACCCGGCAATTGATCGCTCACGTCTCCGATGGCGCCGACCACCGACGCACGCAGGCCGAACAACAGCTGGCCGCGCTGACCGACCGGGAGCGCGAGGTGGCCGTCGCCATCGGGCAGGGCAAGTCCAACGCCGAGATCGGTGCCGAACTGTTCATGAGCGTGGCCACCGTCAAGGCGCACGTGTCGCGGGTGCTCGCTCGACTCGACCTCAACAACCGGGTTCAGTTGGCGCTACTGGTTCACGACGCCGGGCTGGTCTGAGCGCGCTCGCGCGCGTCCGGGTGGAACGAGTAGCCGAGATCCGCTGGCCCAGCCGCCCAGATCATCGAGTCCGCCGGAAGACGCCGTACTCGACGGCCACGGCGAGCATGACCCCGATCAGGGCGACGAGGGCCTCGTCGGCGCCGAGGCCCTCGTCGCGGTCGAAGAGCAGCGCCCCGCCGACGTTGACGAGAAGCACGCACCCGATGATCAGCGCGACGAGCCGCCAGGACGTGGCCGGACGGGTCTCGCCGCTCATCGCCGGCCCGCCTCGGCGCGCGCGGGCTCGATCGCTGCGGTGGCGAGGTCCTCCCGCTCCAGCGGGATCACCGGCAGCACCCGGTCGAGCCAGCGAGGCAACCACCAGGCCCGCTCCCCCAGCAGGCGCATGAAGGCCGGCACGATCAGGCACCTGATGACGACCGCGTCGAGGAAGACCGCGACGGCCAAGCCCAGGCCGAACTGCTGCAGCATCCGATCCGGGCTGAGGATGAACGCACCGAACACCACGATCATGATGGCTGCCGCCGCCGTGATCACCCCGCCGGTGGTCGCCAGGCCCTCGCGGACCGCGCGTACGGCGTTGCCGGAGCGGCGCCACTCCTCGTGCATCCGCGACACCAGGAAGACCTCGTAGTCCATCGACAGCCCGAACACGATCGCGAAGATCATCACCGGGACGAACGCCTCCACCGGGCCCGCTGGCACGCCGAACAGTCCCTCGCCGAACACCAGAGTCACGACGCCCAGCGACGCACCGATGCTCAGCAGGTTCAGCACGGCGGCCTTGAGCGGTATCCACACCGAGCGGAACACGGCCATCAGCAGCAGCGACGACAGCCCCACGACCACGACGAGAAAGACCGGCAGCCGGTCGCTCACCGCGTCGGCGAAGTCCTCGGCTGCCGCAGTGGAGCCGCCCACGAGGTAGGTCGCGCCGGTCTGGTCGGACAACTGCGGGAGCACCTCGCCGCGCAGCTGCTCGACCAGGTCGCTGGTCGCGGCGTCCTGCGGCGCCGTCTCGGGGAACGCCATGACGATGGCCAGATCGGAATCCGGGATCGATTGCGGCGGCGTGGTGTCGGCCACCCCGGGAGTCGCCTGCAGCGCGTCATGGAGCTCGGCTGCGGCACTGTCGACTTCGGTGGTGTCGCCGGCTTCGGCCAGCACGATCAGCGGGCCGTTGAAGCCGGGTCCGAAGCCCTCGGCCAGCAGGTCGTAGGCTCGCCGGCTGGTGGCCGACTCGGCCTCGTTGCCGGCGTCGGCGAACCCCAGCCGCATGTTCAGCGCCGGAGCGGCCAGGGCAAGCAACAGGGCGATCGCGACGGTCAACGGAGCCAGCGGGCGCCGTCCGACCACGTCGGACAACCGCCGCCAGCGCTGCCCCGGCTCACGCTTCGACCGTTCGGCGTGCTTGACCACGCGCCGCTCGATCCGCCGGCCGAACACGGTCAGCAACGACGGCAGCAGCGTCAGCGACGCGACCATCGTGACCAGCACGGTCAACGCGACCGCGAGCGCGACCCCCTGCAGCGAGCCGAGCCCGAGCGCGAACAGGCCGAGCAGCGCGATGATGACCGTCACGCCGGCGAAGATCACCGAGCGCCCGGCGGTGTCCAGGGCCTTGCGGGCCGCCTGCTGCCGGTCCGCACCGGCGAGCAGCTCGCCGCGGTACCGGGCGAAGATCAGCAACGCATAGTCGATGCCCACACCGATGCCGACGAGCATCATCAGCGGCGGCGTGTAGGTGGCCACGGTCACCGCGTTCGACACCAGGACGATCACGCCCAGAGTGCTGCCCACCGCGAACAACGCCGTGATCAGCGGAAGGCTCGCCGCCAGCAACGAGCCGAACATGAACACCAGGATCACCAGCGCGGCCAGCATCCCGGCGCCCTCGGCGGCGCCGCCTTCGGACTCCTCCGCGCCACGCACCGCGTCGCCGCCGAGCTCCACCTCCAGCCCGTCGCCCGAAACCGCCTGGGCGGTCTCGATGAGGTCCTGGACGTCTTCGCGCGGCACGTCGGTGCTGGCGCCGTTCAACGCGAGCGTCGCGTAGCCGATCGTTCCGTCCGGTGAGATCGCGCCTTCGGCTTCGAACGGCGACGTCACAGCGTTCACCGGCGGCAGGCCCGCCAGGTCGGCGAGCATGGCCTCGATGCGGTCTCGATTCCCGCCGGCGGCCAGCCCGTCTTCGTCGTGCATGACGACCTGGATGGTGTCGCCGGCCTGCTGCGGGGCGGCTTGCTCCAGCGTGTCGGTCAACTGTTGCGATTGGGTGCCGGGCAGCGAATGCTCGTCGTGGTAGTCGTCTCCGACGGCCTGTGACACCGCGGTGATGCTGATCAGCGTGACGATCCACAGCCCGATCGCCAACCAGTGATGCCGCTGCGACCAGCCGGCCAGCCGTTCCAGCCGACTAGCGCTCACAGGCGCTGTGGATGCCATGATGGTCAACCTCCTGAACACGTCGAGTTGTCGTCGGTGTTCAGGATCGGCGTTGCGGGTGTCGTCGCGCGTCAGGCTGGAGCGGACACTTGGCGTACTCCCCCAGTTGCGGTCGTCGGGGACATCCCTGACACCCGGGGTTGCAGCTGCCCGTCGACCCGGGTCAGTTCGCCCAGCCGGGCGTGACCAGACCGGACTCGTAGGCCAGGACGACCAGCTGCGCGCGGTCGCGCACGTCGAGCTTCGTCATGATGCGGCTGACATGCGTCTTCGACGTCGCCGGGCTCAGCACGAGCCGCTCGGCGATCTCGTCGTTGGACAACCCGTTGGCGACCAGCACCAGGACTTCTCGCTCCCGTTCGGTCAGTGCGTCCAGCCGCCGATGCGACGATGTGGCCCGTTTGCGTCCCGCGATCTCGGCGATCAACCGCCGGGTGATCGACGGCGAGATCAGCGCGTCGCCCCTGGCCACCACCCGCACGGCGTGGATGAGTTCCGTCGGTTCGGTGTCCTTGACCAGGAACCCGCTCGCGCCGGCCTGCAGCGCTCCGTACACGTACTCGTCCAGGTCGAACGTCGTGAGGATCACCACCCGCACCCCGTCGAGCCCGCGATCGCTCACCAGTTGCCGGGTGGCCTCCAGGCCGTCGGTCTCCGGCATCCTGATGTCCATCAGGACGACGTCCGGGCGAAGCTCTGCGACGAGCCTGAGCGCCTCGACCCCGTCGGCGGCCTCCCCGACGACCTCGATGTCGTCCTCGCCGTCGAGGATGGAGCGGAACCCGGCGCGGACCAGCCGCTGGTCGTCGGCCAAGACGACGCGGATCATCGTGTCTCCTCGCGGGGTAGCCGGGCGCTGACGCGCAGCCCGCCGCCGGGACGTTCACCGACCTCGAGGTCACCGCCGACGACCCGCGCGCGCTCCACCATCCCACGGATGCCGTTGCCGGCCGGCGCCGGTCCGCCGCGCCCGTCGTCCTCGATCTCCACCGTCACGTCGTCTCGGCCGTAGCCCACCCGCACGACGACCTTGCTGGCTCCGGCGTGGCGAGTCACGTTGGTGAGCGCCTCCTGCACGATCCGGTACGCGGCCACGTCCACCGACGGCGCGAGGTGGCCGCGATCGCCGGAGGTGTGGACGTCGACGGTCAGCCCGGCGGCCTCGGACCGGCGCGTCAATTCCGTCAGGCGGTTCAGGCTGGGCGGAGGCAGGGTCGGCGCTTCCTCGTCGACCTGGCGCAGGACCCCGAGCGTGTTGCGCAGCTCTTGCAGTGCCTCGCGGCTGGACTCCTTGATGGCGCTCAGTGCTCCTTCGGCCACCTCAGGATCGCGGTTCAGCCGGTGCAGCGCAGCGCCGGCCTGGACGTTGATCAACGAAATGTTGTGCCCGAGGGCGTCGTGCAGCTCGCGCGCGATGCGCAGCCGCTCTTCGGTGGCATGCCGGCGCAGCTCCTCCCGGAGGTAAGCCTGTCGGTTGTGGCTCACCGCCCCGCTCGCGACCGCCGCCACGAGCCAACCCACCAGCAGAAACAACGCCGCGTCGCCGATCGGCGATTCTCCGCTGCCGTATTCGCCGTAGGCCGAGCCGATCACGGCCAGGGCACTGATCACCACCGCTACGGCGAGCCGGCCCTCGGCCGCGAGTGTGTACAAGGCGACGATCAGGACCAACAGGAGGGCGCCGTCGGCGGTCATGAACGGGTAGTACAACGATGTGGTGACCAGCGCGACCACGGCGACCGGCACGGGAAACCGCCGCCGTAGCGCCAGCGCGGCCGAACCGGTCAGCATGAGCACCCAGCCCCATACCGGCACTGATCGCCATGCGACCTCGGGATGCCACTGCACCACGGTCGTGGCGATGACGACCACCCCGACGACGACCGCGAGTAGCACGTCGCCGGCCGATCCACGCATCCATTGCGGACGTGACCCGATGACGTCGCCCATGTTCGCAGGATAGATCGAGGCGCCTGGGCAGCGCAGGCACCGGTACCGTCAGGCATGCTGAAACCCGGCATACTTTGCCTGAGCCGCCCCAGCGATCGAGGAGTCCATTTTGAGCACCGGCAACGCAGGCACCTTCCCCAAGGGGTTCGTGTGGGGATCGGCCACAGCCGCGTACCAGATCGAGGGGTCGGCCAAGGAAGGCGGCCGCGGGCCATCGATCTGGGACACCTTCTCCCACACGCCCGGTCGCACCCTCAACGGCGACACCGGCGACGTCGCCGACGACCACTACCGGCGGTGGCGTGAAGACCTCGGGCACATCGCCGACCTCGGGTTGTCGGCGTACCGGTTCTCGATCGCCTGGCCGCGCGTCCAGCCCTCCGGGCGGGGGCCGTTGAACCAGGAAGGCCTCGACTTCTACTCCAGGCTGATCGACGGGCTCCTCGAGCGCGGCGTGGACCCGGTCGTCACGCTCTACCACTGGGATCTGCCGCAAGACCTCGAGGACTCGGGCGGCTGGCCGGCGCGCGACACCGCCTACCGCTTCGCCGAGTACGCCGAGCACATGGCGCGCGAATTCGGCGATCGCGTGCACACGTGGACGACACTGAACGAGCCGTGGTGCACCGCGTATCTGGGCTACGCCTCCGGCGTGCACGCGCCGGGACGGACCGAACCTGCCGCCGCGCTGGCAGCGGTCCACCACCTGAATCTGGCGCACGGGCTGGGCGGCCGGGCCATCCGCTCGGTACTGCCCGACGCGCGCGTGTCGGTGACGCTGAACCTGCACGTCACACGGCCTGTCGATCCCTCCAACGAAGCCGATCTCGACGCCGTGCGCAAGACCGATGCGCTGGCAAACCGGGCCTTTCTCGGGCCGATGCTCGACGGCGCCTACCCCGACGACCTGCTCGCCGACACCGCCCACGTCACCGATTGGTCGTTCGTCGCCGACGGCGACACCGCGATCGCGAAGATCCCGATGGAGATCCTCGGCGTCAACTACTATTCCTCCGGGCTGGCGCGCCGATGGAGCGGCAGCGGACAGCGTTCGCAGGCCGACGGGCACGGCGACGGAGCCGGTTCGCCGTGGGTGGGCGCGGACGACGTCGAGTTCGTCCGGCCCGAGGGGCCGTATACGGCAATGGGCTGGAACATCGACCCGAGCGGCATGACGGAACTGCTGATCGGGCTGCACCGGACCTACCCCGACCAGCCGTTGATGATCACTGAGAACGGTGCGGCCTTCGACGATGTCGTGTCGCCAGACGGCGCGATTCATGACCAGCAGCGCATCGACTACCTGCACGATCACATCGCTGCCGTGCGGGCGGCCATCGAGGCCGGCGTGGACGTCCGCGGCTATTTCGCGTGGTCGTTGCTCGACAACTTCGAGTGGTCGTTCGGGTACGACCGTCGTTTCGGGCTCATCCGGGTCGACTACGACACCCTGCAGCGCACGTGGAAGGACTCCGCGTACTGGTACCGCGACGTGATCGCTCGCAACGGCTTGCCGGAGTAGAACGCTGTGGCGGGTTGATCTCGGGCTGACAGCAGGTTGATGGTGGGTTGATTTCGGGCGCTATGACGCCCGAAATCAACCCACCATCGGCCGAAGACCAAGCCCGCCGCGCATATCCCGTGTCGAAGTCTGCGGTGTACAGAAGCATCGCCACTCGGCCTCCGGCCTGATCTCCCACGCGGGCGCGCTGCTCGTCGTCACTCGCTCGGGCCAGCAAGACGGCGCTTGATCCCCCGGGCGCGACGACAACCCACCGCTTCCGCCCACCCAGCGACCTGTCTTCGATCAGCTCGAAGCCGAGCACGTCGACCTAGAGGCTGATCGCCTCGTCGTAGTCCCGCTCGAGAATCGTGGTCAAGCCGAGATGCGTGTGTTCGGGATCCCCGAGTGTGTGGTTCGTTGTGCTGGTGGCGTTGGGTTTGTGATCGTTTTGTGATGGCGTGGTTGCAGCTTGACGGTAGTGATTCGAACATGTGTCTGGTAGCGTGTGGGCATGTTCGACAGTTGGGATGATCAAGACGACGGGCCGGGTGGGTGTCTGCCTGGTCCGGAGGTTGTCCCGGCTGTTCCTGACTATTTGGCTGCGCGGGACGCGGCCTGGTGCCCGGATGATGATGCCGCGGTGGGCCTGCCCGACCACGAGGTCGACGAC
>JAJYTA010000078.1 GCA_021793295.1 Actinomycetes bacterium | reverse complement strand
ACCGCAACGGCCCTACTGCGACCATCACCGTCGCCTTCCAGGGTCACTACAGCCGATTCGTCGACATGGCGCAGTGAACCGAATTCTGTCGTGACGCAGCGAAGATCAACAATCTGGCTCTAATTGTTGACGACTGATCTTATGTAAGGCTGTTGGCCGCGTTTCCGCAGGTCGCCAAAGTTCGAACATGATCAATCTTGTTGATGTGCCATGAACAAGCTGTGGGCACCCGCGACCTGCGTGCTGTGGACTGCAGTATGCGTCCCGTCTCCGCGCGTACGGAGGGCCCGGTGACTGGGTGGGTTGTTCGTCCCGGAACCGGACGCCGGATCAGCCAGCATCGAGCTTTCGTCGATCAAAAACTCCCGAATCGCAGCGCTGGTCACGGTTGACAGGGATTCGGAGGGCGGAGTGACGAACGATGGTTCGCCTGCCGTCGCCCTCGATTTCGCGCTGACGACGAGTCGGAATGTTCTGACCGCCCGGCCCACGTACTCGGTGCCACCGCCCACGCCCTGTTCACCGGCGTCGTCGTGCGCACCTTCCGGGAAGTCGCCGAGACCAGAGCTGACCTACGACGGCGAGGTTTGGCGAACCAAGCGTTGCCAAGGTCTTGCCGAATCAATCGGAGTTCTATACCGTGGTCCGACATTCCATCTAGTGGACCATCTGTTGGATCTGTACCGCAGGAGGATCGATATGCCAGGCCCACGGTTTCGAGTGGCCTTAGTCGCGGGCGCGGTGAGTGCGGTTGTTCTGCTTGCTGCGTGTGGAGGCGGGACAAACGAGACGAGTAGCTCGGATCTCGGAGCCACCGTGCGAATAGGCGGTACTCAGGCGTACGTGCCGACGCTTCCCGCGTTCTATGGTGCCAAGGCAGGCATTTTCGAGGAACACGGCGTCGAAGCCGAGGTGATGAACTTCGAAGGCGGCGGGGCCTCCATGGAGGCGCTTGCAGCCGGCGAGGTCGACCTCATCAACTATTTGCCGGCCGGACTCGCCCAGGCAGTCCAGGGGGAGGTCGAAGCCAAGGTCGTCGCTGCGGGATCTGAAGTTCCTCAAGGCTGGTGGCTGACCGCGCTGACCGACTCCGGTTATGAGACCGTGGCCGATCTGGACGGTGCAGATATCGGCGTGAGCGCCGCGGGCGCGACCACCGATCTGTATGCGCAGTACGTCATCGAGCAGGCGGGCGTCTCGGCGAACTTCGTGCCGGTTGGCGGCTCGGGCATGATCCCGGCATTGACCGAAGGAAACGTCGACGCGATCCTGGCCTTCCCGCCGCAGGGTTACGAGCTCGAGAACCAACACGAGATCGTCATTCTGGCCGACCTCGCAGAAGAACCAGCCCTCAGGCACCCCGATGTTTGGATCGCGTCCAAAGAACTGATCGAGGAACGCCCGGAGGTGCTCGAGGACACGCTCGCGGCCTTTTACGAGTCGGTGCAGATCCTCCAGGGCGATCGGCAACTCGCCGTCGACCAGATCGTCGAACTCGCCGGATACCCGGACGAGACCGCCGAGCGGGCCTACGAGGACACGATCATGGCGCTGTCCACCAACGGCGAGTTCACCATGGACTCTATCGCAACGGCGATGGACCTGTCGGCAGAAAGCGACGCGCTACCGCCGGTCGAGGACATCGCGACAACCGATTTCGTTCCGATCGCCCAGTGATCCGTCATGGCATTCGAAGCTCCACCGGTACCGCGTCGTCACGGGGGCACTGTGACGACCCTAGTGAGCCGGATCGGATGGATCCTCATCCCGCTCGCGTTGTGGGAGGTCATTCCGCGCACCGGGGTGGTCAGTTCCTCGACGCTCCCGCCGTTCAGTGACGTGACCGCTGCCGCGATGCGCATCCTCGGGGATCCGGAGTCGTACGAGCACATCTCAACGACTCTGACTGAGGTGCTGATTGCCTTCGTGATCGTCGTGCCGCTCGCCGTGATCAGTGGTTATCTGATCGGGTTGAACAGCTATGTCCGTTCGATCCTCGAACCCATCGTCAGCTTCTTCGTGGGTGTACCCAAGTCGATCTTCCTTCCACTCCTGATTTTGGCCCTTGGCTTAGGTTTCACTCAGAAAGTCGCGTTCGGTGTGCTCCAGGCAGTGTTCATCGTGACCGTCACAATGATCGCCGGGATGCGTGAAATCCCCGACGGGCTACAGGAGTACACCCGTACCCAAAGGGCTAGCCGCTGGCAGGACTTCTGGCACCTGTACCGGCCCGCCGTGACTCCCGTAGTCGTCGAGGGTGTCCGGCTGGGAATGATCTATACGATGACCGGCGTCCTGCTGGCGGAAATGTACGCCTCGCGACGTGGGCTAGGCCAACTGATCGCCGCACACGGTACCCGGTTCGACATCGAGAGCCTGCTGGCAGTCGTCCTAATCGTCGCGGTTATCAGCATCATCATCAACGTCGCATTGGCAGCGTACGGAAGGCGTGTCGGACGGTGGCGCACAGGATGAACGAGCAGCAGGCAGCGTTAGAAGACGCGGTGCCCAGGACCGCATCGGAAACCATCATCGCGGTCCGTTCGGTGACCCAGGCATTCAGATCGGACAAGAGCACGACGACGGCACTGCAGAACGTCTCGCTGGACATCCGCAGCGGCGAGTTCCTGTCGCTGGTCGGGCCAAGCGGTTGTGGCAAGTCCACTCTGCTGCGCGGCCTGTCCGGGTTGCTTTTGCCACAGGAAGGCCAGATCGAGTTCCGGGACACTCCCCTGCGCGGTCCCGAGCCGGAGCACATCGGACTCATCTTCCAGGACGCGCGGCTGTTCCCGTGGAAGACCGTCATCGACAACGTCCTGTTCCCGACCGTCCTACAAAATCGCAATACCGCCGAGTCACGGTCGCATGCGATGGAACTGATCGAGCTGGTCGGCCTCAGCGGGTTCGAGGACAACTACCCACACCAGCTGTCCGGCGGTATGAAGCAGCGTGTCTCGATCGCCCGCGGGTTGATCCAGCGTCCCGAGGTCCTGCTGATGGACGAGCCGTTCGGTGCGCTGGACGAGTTCACCCGTGAGGCCATGGGGCTGGAACTGCTGCGCATCTGGGAGCAGACCGGAGTGACGGTCGTGTTCGTGACTCACTCGATCGACGAGGCGATCCTGCTGAGCGACCGGATCGCGGTGATGACCCCTCGCCCGGGAAGGCTGGCCGAGCTCATCGAGGTGGAGCTGGATCGGCCACGGGACGAGAATGTCGTCGACTCTCCCGAGTTCGTCCGGCTCCGCCGCCACATTCGAGACCAACTGGTCGAGAGTCAATCGGGCGGTCGACGATGACGCGATGGAGGCCCCCGGCGTCTGTGGGTGCGCTACTTCTCATAGTTCTGGTCATCGCGGCTTGGGAATTTCTGCCCCGCGTCATCGCCTTCCCACGGGCGTTCGTCACCACACCGTCCGCCGCCGTGGGCGCCATCGTCGAGGAACCGGCTCGGTTCACCGACGCGCTGGCGGCGACGCTCGCCGAGTTCGGACCGGCGTTCCTCATCTCGGCCGGTGGCGGTGTGCTGATCGGGCTGCTATTGGGTAGCTTCCCACAGCTGCAGTTCGGCCGTTCCTACCTGGCCGTCCTGTACGCCGTTCCGCTCGTGATGGTCTACCCGTTGCTCACGGCGTGGCTCGGGCTCGACAGCATGACGCGCATCGTCTTCGGCGGGCTTTACGGCATCATTCCCACCGCACTCACTACAGCGGCGAGCGTGGCCACGATGGACCGCACCTGGATCGAGACCGCCCGGAGCATGGGAGCCAAGCCGATGACGGTGGTGCGTAGGGTGGTCGTTCCGCTGACGCTCCCGGGCATCTTCGCCGCCCTGCGTGTCGGCGGAGGTCTGACCTTCATCGCCGTCATCATCGGCCAGCTGCTGGCGTCAAACCGCGGCCTCGGCTTCATTCTCACCACCGCCCGCACGCGGTTCGAGGTGGACGCTCTCTACGCTGCGGTGATCATCGTGATGCTGCTCGCGCTCGCGATCAATGTCGTGCTCTACGCGATCGAACGAAGCCTCTCGCCATGGCCCAAGGGCACACTCAAGGGAGCCGGCTGATGACCGACCAGCAATCCCCGGACTCGCAGGAGAAAGCCCCGGCCGAAGAGCCACGCCCCGGCGACACGCTCATTCGGGGTGCGATCGACATGCATCGACACGGGTACCCGGAAATCTCCCCGGCCCAGCGTCCGTCGCTGGAAGATGTCGACGACCTGGCTCGTTGCCGTGACGCCGGTATGCGCGGCGTGGTGATGAAGTCGCACGTGTGGCCCACGATGGGACGCGTCCATCATCTGCGTGAACGGGTGCCGGGCCTGGAGATCTACTCGAGCATCACCTTGAACACGCTCTCCGGTGGTATGAATCCGCTTGCTGTGCAGATGGCTGCCGCGCAGGGCGCCAAGGTCGTCTTCCTGCCGACCTGGAGCTCGCATCACGATCGCAGCCGGCAAGCTATGAGCAGCCGCATCTCGCGAGCGCTTGGCATCGGCATCAATGATATGGGCGAGGTCATCACGCTGATCGACGGCAACGGAAAGCTGACCGCCGCCGCGAAGGACGTCCTGCAGGTCGCCGAGGAGAACGCCATGGTCGTGTCCACCGGGCACATCTCGATTGCGGAGAGCCTGGCGATCGCCGAGTCCGGAATCTTAGACAACGGACGGCTCATCTTCGCCCACCCCGACAGTCATTCCGTCGGTGCGAGCAAGGATCAGACGCTCGCCATGGCGTCGCTTGGCTGTGTGATCGAGATCTGTGCGTTGGGCGCCCTTCCGCCGTTCCAGCGAATCACGATCGCGGAGATGGCTGATCTCGTTCTCGGGGTCGGGCCGGACAACTGTGTCTTCACCTCGGACTACTTCTTCGATTGGTCTCCGCCGTCGGCAGAGGTTCTACGCATGGTCGCGATGCTGCTGGCCGAAACCGAAGTCGGCGACGACGGCGTCCGTTCGATGCTGGTCGACGTTCCGGCACGACTGCTCGCTACGTGATCGCCGAATGACCGACCACGCGCTCGTAGGCGCCGTTTCAGCTCACAGGATGGGAATGATGGACGCACGGACCATGACGCACCGAATTCTCGCGCGCGGATTGGCAGCGGGAGATTTGGATGACGCCGGATCCTCGATTCGGGTTCGGGCGGACCAGGCGCTCATCAATGACAGCAGCGGCACCCTCATCGCCCTCGAGCTCGACGCGATGGGGTGCAGCGAGATCGCCGTCGACCTGGTCGTCGTCCACCTGGATCACCTGCTCCTGCGCAACAACCAGCGCAACGAGGACGACCACCGGCTGCTGCGCTCCATGGCCTCGAAGTACGGCATGTGGATCGCCGCGGCAAGCACCGGGGTGGCGCACCCCGTGCACCAGGAGCACTTCGGTGAGCCTGGCACCATTTTGGTCGGAAGCGACAGCCATACACCGGCCGCCGGTGCGATTGGGCAGTTCGGTATCGGGCTGGGCGGTACCCGCATCGTCCGTGCCTTGATGACAGGCGAGGTCGAGCTCTTCGTCCCGAAGATCTGGGGCATTGAACTGTCAGGATCGCTGGTTCCGGGTGTTTCGGCCAAGGACGTCGCTCTCACTCTGCTGCAGCAGTTCAGTGTCTCCGGCGGGGCGGGCCACGTCATCGAGTTCTTTGGCAACGGGGTGACCGGGCTGTCGGTCATGGACCGGCACGTGATCGCGAACATGTCGACTGAGCTCGGTGCGCTCACCGCACTGTTCCCTGCGGACGACGCGGTACGCGCATTCCTGAACGACCTCGGGCGCGGTGACGACTTCCAGGCTCTTGCCCCGCCGACGGGTGCGACCTTTGATCGCCACACCCGGCTGGTGTTGGACGATGTCGAACCGATGATCGCTCTTCCGTCGAGCCCGGACAACGTGCACACGGTTCAGAGCGTGCTCGGCACGCGGATCTCGCAGGCCTACATCGGGTCGTCGTCGAACCCGGGCTTCCGCGATTTGGCCGTCGCCGGCCGGATCGTCGACGGGCAACGGGTCGCTCCTGGCGTCTCCTTCGACATCAACCCGGCCACCCGGCGGGTACTGCAGCGCCTTATTCGTTCTGGTGCGCTGCGGGAACTGGTCGCCGCGGGTGCCCGCCTGCACGAGCCCGGCTGCAACGGCTGCATCGGGATGGGCCAGGCTCCAGGCAGCGAAGGACTGAGCCTGCGAACGGTGCCGCGCAACTTCGTCGGCAGGTCGGGAACCCCCGACGACTAGGTCGCCCTGGTGAGCCCTGAAACGGCCGCCGCATCGTCGCTGACCGGAAGGCTGGAGGATCCGCGCGAGTTGACGCCCCGGCTCGCTGAGTTCGAGGTGTCCGAGCCGTTACCGCTGGACTGGAAGGCGTTCACCGCTCCGCTGGATCCGTCCAAGCGTGATTCCGAGCTGTGGATGGGACCGAACCACCGGCCAATCCCGCCGTTCCCCGCGCTGCCGGACGCCTTCGAGCTTCCGGTGCTGCTCACGATGGGTGACGACGTCTCCACTGATGAGATCCTGCCTGGTGGCACCGACGTGCTGCCGGCCTGGTCGGACCTGGAGTACATGAGTCGGTTCACCTTCCGCGACGTGTCCTCGGACTACGTCGCCCGCGCCAAGGCGGTCGGTGACCACTGCGTCGTAGCCGGGGGGAACTACGGCCAGGGGTCCAGTCGCGAACACGCCGCGCTGGCGCCCCGGATGCTCGGGCTGCGTGCGGTCGTCGCCGCCTCTGTCGCTCGGATCCATCGCGAGAACCTCATCGCCTTCGGCGTCGCCCCGATCCGCGTGCCCGAAGTTGACCTGGACCGCCTCAAGGGGGCTACCGCGTTGGTCATCAGTGGCCTGCGTAATGCGGTGGAGAACCCGGGTGCACCGGTGAGCGTGCGGGCTGACCGCGGCGTGGTGATCGAGGGTCGAATCGACGCCGGTCCAACCGAGCTCAGAACGCTCGCGGCAGGTGGAATGATCAGTGAGTGCGTCCAGGACAACTGGGTAGCGCAGTGACGTGCGACGCGGTCACTGTCCGGGCGCAGCAGCGAGGAAGGAACGCACGTGGTATTTGACGGTGACCGGCTGACGATCGTACCGGGCGTCGGTTCTCCGATGGAGGCGCGCCTGGTCGTGAGGGCTGGATTCGACGCCATCTACATCAGCGGGTATGCCGCTTCCGGAATGATGCACGGCCGTCCCGATATCGGGCTGATAGGGCTGGAAAGCGTCACCGAGCTGCTCCGTCGTGTCGCTCTCGTGACGGATATTCCGATCGTCGTCGACGCAGACACCGGGTACGGGGACGTGTCCAGCGTCCTGCACGCGGTGCGGACCCTGGAGGCCGCGGGCGCATCGGCCATCCAGCTGGAGGACCAGAAGTGGCCCAAGCGATGCGGCCATCTGGAGGGCAAATCGCTGGAGGACCGGGACATCGCCGCTCGAAAGATCGCGGCGGCAGTATCAGCCAGGAAGCATGACCGCACGAAGATCATTGCCCGCACGGACGCCTTGGCGCCGGCCGGGCTGGACGAGGCGCTACTGCGGGTGTCTGCCTTCGAAGCTGCCGGCGCCGATCTGACGTTCGTGGATGCTCCGCCTGACCTCGACACGATGCGGACCATCGGTTCGCATGGCGAGCGGCCTCGGGTCGCCAACATGTCTGAATCCGGCAAGACGCCGATCCTTCCGTCGGACGAGCTGCGGGCCCTCGGTTTCTCCCTTGCGCTGTACCCGACCAGCCTGGTCCGCGCGTTCAGCCACGTCGGCCGTCACATCCTCAACACGCTCGCGCGTGATGAGACGACCCTCGGCGTGGCCGACCAGATTGATTCGCTAGCCGACTTCAATGCCCTGGTCGGTATGGACGAATTCCTCGACTATGACGCCGAGATTTCCGCTGCCAACCCTACGGTCCACGAGCCCGCGAAGGGTTGACGAGCATGAGCGAGCCGGAACAGGTAGAGGTATCGGGATCTGTACGGAGCGTCGTACGCGCCACCAGGATCCTGATGAGTGTGGCACAGAGGTCACGTGACGGCGCGCGGCTGATAGACCTGGCCACGGACGCCGACATCAGCAAGTCCACCTGTCACCGGCTCGCCCTCCAGCTCGTCCAGCTGGGACTGCTGGAACACGACGAGGAAGGCCGCAGGTTCTTTCCCGGCAAGGTGTGGATCACCATGGGCGCCGCCGCGGCGAACAATCACGGCCTGAACGACATCGTCGCCCCCGCGCTGGAGCGCATCGCCCGCGCCACCCACGACACCGTGCACTTCTTCATTCGCGTCGGTGACCTGGCGATGTGCGCGGACATGATCATCGGCGATTACCCAGTCAAAACGATCGTCATGCGGATCGGTGAACGCCGCCCGCTAGGGATCGGAGCCGGTAGTCTGGCGATTCTGGCCGCGCTGCCGGAGGCTGAGATCGAGCGGATCCTCTCTGCGGAGACGATGCAGGCGGAAGTGGACTCACGAGGCCTCACCCTGGAATCGCTCCGCGAACACGTGGCCAGGGCTCGTTCCAATGGTTACTCCCTGAACGACGGCATGGTCGTGGAGGGCATGACCGGCGTCGGAGTGGCCATCGGACCGCCGCGCCAGCCAGCGTTCGCCTCGCTGAGCGTGGCCGCGTTATCCCAACGCCTGACCGGGCCCCGGCGCGAGTGGGTCGTGGACCTGCTTCGCACCGAAGCCGCCGCGATCCTGGCCGAGTTCGATGACATCGCCCACGGCAACCATCACGCGGCCAAGAGGCTACTCACGTCCAACCTCATCGGATCCAGCTCACTGGGCCGCCGGGTCGAATAGCCCCGCCCATGCCGACCAATCCGCCCTAAGACGAGAGGGAAGCGTTGTCTCACGCCATGAAGATCACCGGTGCCGTGCTGGAGCAGATCGGCGCGCCGGCGCCGTACGCGCAGTCGGCGCCTATTTCGGTTACCGAGCTCGAGCTGGACCCACCCCAGCGGGGTGAGATCCTTGTCAAGATCGAGGCTGCTGGCGTATGCCATTCGGACCTTTCGGTCGTCGACGGCAGCCGCCTGCGCCCAGTGCCGATGCTGCTCGGGCACGAGGCCGCCGGGCGGGTGGTGGGGACCGGTGACGACGTCGACCTCGCGATCGGGCAACGTGTCGTGATGACCTTCCTGCCCCGTTGCGGCGAATGTGCCGCATGCGCCACCGGTGGGAGGCTGCCGTGTCAGGCAGGCTCTGCGTCCAACGGCGTCGGTGAACTTATCGGCGGCGGCCGGCGCCTGCGCCGCGGAGACGAGACGATCAATCATCATCTCGGTGTGTCGGGATTCGCCGACCACGCCGTCGTTAGCGCCTTGTCCGTCGTTCCGGTGGACGACGACGTGCCGCCCGAGGTGGCGGCAGTGCTGGGCTGTGCGGTACTCACCGGCGGTGGAGCCGTGATCAACGCCGGTCAGCCGCAGGATGGCGACGACGTGATCGTGGTCGGCCTGGGTGGGGTCGGGATGGCCGCGGTGATGGTCGCACGATCCCGCGGACTGGGCAAGGTCATCGGCGTAGACGCGATGGAGAGCAAATTCGACGCCGCCCGCGACATGGGCGCACACGTGGTGTACACCCCGGACGAGGCGCTGGCCCACGGTGTGAAGGCCGCGGTCGTAGTCGAAGCAGCGGGCAACGTCAGGGCCTTCGAGACGGCTATCGCGCTCACGGCGCCGGGAGGCATCACCGTCACCGCCGGATTGCCAGATCCCGCCGCCATGGCGCACGTGTCACCGACCGGCCTGACCGCAGAGGCGCGCCGCATTGCCGGCAGCTACCTCGGATCGGCCGTTCCGTCGCGTGACATCCCTACGTATGTTGACCAGTGGCGAGCTGGCCAACTTCCGGTGGAGAAGTTGATCAGTTCCGCCGTCGGCCTTGATGCGATCAACACGGCGATGGACCGGCTCTCAAACGGCGATACTATTCGTCAGATTGTTCAGTTCAGCTAGCCAGGCTCAGCGGCAAGATCGATCCCCGGATAATTCTCCGGGCCCACATCCGCAAACCGATTCGACGCGATCGACCAGGGGTAAGACATTCGTCACTGGCCCCGTCTCGGTCGGTGGTACGGGTCCAGGTCTACATCTCCTCGTGCCGGTCGGGATCGCCGCCGAACAGGCGGCCGTCCGGGCGGGCCAGGCCGCTGATCGCGGCAACCTCGTCCGCGGTGAGCTCGAACGAGAACAGATCGAGGTTGGTGCGTTGCCGCTCGGGGTTGGACGACTTCGGGATGGGCAGTGATCCCAACTGCAGATGCCAGCGGAGGATGACCTGGGCCGGGGTGACGTCGTGTGCACGTGCCGCGGCAGTGATCGGTTCCGCGTCGTACGGGGCGTTGCGTTTGGCCAACGGGCTCCACGCCTCGGTGACGACGCCTAGGCGGCGGTGCACCGCACGCATCTCCTCCTGCGGAAACAATGGGTGCATCTCGATCTGATTCACCGCCGGGGTGACGCCGCTGTCATCGATCACCGCGGCCAGGTGCTGCTCGGTGAAGTTGCTGACCCCGACCGATCGGATGAGCCCGCGCTCGCGCAGGTCGACGAGAGCGCGCCAGGCCTCGACGTACAGCCCGACGCTGGGGTTGGGCCAGTGGATGTGCACGAGGTCGACGTAGTTGCTGCGCAGTCGCTTCAGCGAATCTTCCACGGAGCGGATGCACAGGTCGTACTGATGGTGGCGCCCGGGAACCTTCGTCGCGATCTGCACCTCGTTCCGGGACAGTCCGGACCTGCGGACCGCCTCACCGACCTCGACCTCGTTCTCGTAGTTCACGGCCGTGTCGAGCAGGCGGTAGCCGGCCTCCAGGGCATTCACCATGGCGGTGATGCCGTCTTCCCCACGCAGAGAGACGGTCCCGAAGCCGACGGCGGGCAGGGTGTTGCCGTCGTTGAGGGCCACGGATGGAATGGTCATGACATCTCCTGTGATCATCGGCGATGGGTGGGCGCCTCGGAGCCAAAGTGCGTTCATCTCCACGATGGTGGACCGCGCGGCAGCGTCAAAACCGACCATTCACTCTAGAGTGAATTCTCGTGATCACCATCGAGCTGGCGATGAGTGACCTGGCGAACGTGCGCTTCGCGATCTCACCGAGTTGGGAACTGGCTATCAGCCTTCGGGTCTTGGCAGCGCCCGGTGCTCATGCGGCGCATGTGCCCTGGGTGCGACGGCACCGCGCAGAGGTCCTGGCCGATCCTGACCTGCAAGCCTTGGTCGCACTCACGCGCGGTACCGGCCCGCTGCCGGGTTTCCTCGCCGCGACACCGCAGGGCACGCCGGGCGATCCCGAGCAGGAGATCGACGCGATCCTGGCGGTCGATCCGGCTGTCATCATCACCGAGATCCAGCACCTGAGCGGCCCTCAGCCGCCGGCCGCGGTCCAGGCCCTCGTGCGTGAGCCGGACCGAGTACCGGCGCTGCTGCGGGAGCAGATGCACCGTTATTGGGCGACGGCCTTGGCGGCGCACTGGCCACGGATGGTGGCACTGCTGGAGGGTGACGTGGTTCACCGGGGACGCAAGCTCGCCAACGCCGGGCCGGCCGCGCTCTTCGGTGACCTCGATCCAGCGGTCAGCTGGTCCATGGACGGACGCCTGCTCATCGAGAAGCCGACGAGCGAGGTCACCCACACGCTCAGCGGACGGGGTCTCGTCCTGGTCCCGTCGGTGTTCGCCTGGCCGCACGTTTATGTCAAGGCGACCGATCCGTGGCAGCCGGTCCTGCGGTATCCCACGCGAGGGGTGGGAGCGTTGTGGGAGCAGGCCGGTCACGAGGACGGAAGTGATCTCGCGGCCGTCCTCGGGCACACCCGGGCACAGCTTCTCGCCCTGACCGAGGATCCCCGGACGACGATGGAGCTGGCGCGAGCCACGGGGCTGGCCGCGGGCGGTATCAGCACCCACCTCGACCGCTTGGTCCGCTCCGGTCTGCTCGCCCGGCACCGGCAAGGGCGCACCGTCGCCTATGTGCGCACACCCAAGGCCGAGGTGTTGCTGAGCTGACCCCGGCGCGCCATCACTCGTCGCGCGGTGCTGCTCCGTAGAGCGCTTGATCGACCAGCCGCTCGACGATCGAGTCGTCGAAGGGCACTTTGAGCACGAGCAGTCGGTGGTAGCAGGCGCCCCACAGTTGGTCGACGATGATGTCGAGGTCGGCGTCCTCGCGTAGCTCACCGTGTTGCTGCGCGATGCGGAGGCGTTGCCGGGCGAGTTCGCGTCGGGGCAACGCATAGCTCGTCGACCACGCCTCGGCGAGGTTCGGATCCATCTGCGCCGCGCCGATGAGCTCGGACACCGGCTGCTTGGCGCCCTCGTCGTTCAGCCACCGCACAAAGGCATGCAACTGGGTGATCAGATCGCGGCGCACATCGCCGGTATCGGCGAAGTCCAGGATCGGTTCGCTCTGGGTGAAGTACGCCTCGGCGGCGAGTGCGCCCGGGGACGGCCACCACTTGTAGAGCGTCATCTTGCTGGACCCTGCTTCGGCGGCGACGCGGTCGAACGTCACTGCTGGTAGGCCATCTCGGAGCAGGATGCGCCCTGCCGCGGCCAGCACGGCCGCGCGGACTTCAGCGGCTGGGCGACGGCCGCGTCCCCGTCGAGTACCCGTGCTCTCGGACATTCCGCACCCCTAGATATGGACGACCTGTCTATTTAGGCGTACAGTCTAAATGTACATTCAGTCCATATCTTAGCGAGGGTCGAATCATGACCAACACAGACCGCGTCGCGATCGTCACAGGCGGGTCCGGCGGCATCGGCCGGGCCGCGGTCGAGCGGCTGGCCGCCGACGGCTTCGCCGTCGTCGTGCATTACGCAGGCCGAAAGGATCGCGCCGAAGAGACGGTGAGCGCTGTGGAACAGGCCGGCGGCCGAGCCATCGCCGTCGCCGGCGACGTAGCGGACGAAGTGGCGATGGAAGCGATGTTCGACGCCGCGGAGCGCACGTTCGGCGGTGTCGACGTCGTCGTCCACACCGCTGGGGTCATGCCGCTGGCACCGATCGCCCGCATGGATCTGGAGACGTTCGACAGCGTCCAGCGCACCAACGTGCGCGGCACGTTCGTCGTCGATCAACTGGCTGCTCAACGGGTGCGCAGTGGTGGTGCGATCATCAACTTCTCCACGTCGGTGACCCGCCTGCAGATCCCGACGTACGGCGCATATGCGGCCTCCAAGGGCGCCGTCGAGTCCCTGACCCTGATTCTCGCGCGAGAACTGCGCGGGCGTGACATCACCGTCAACGCCGTCGCGCCCGGCCCGACGGCCACGCCGCTGTTCTTCGAGGGCAAGACCCAGGAAGCGATCGACCAGATCGCCGCAGCGAACCCGATGGAGCGGTTGGGGACCCCGGCCGATGTCGCCGAGACGGTCGCTTTCCTCGCAGGGCCCGCCCGCTGGGTGAACGGACAGGTGATCTACGTCAACGGTGGGGCCGCCTGATGAGCAGCCTTCCGTCCGGTCGGTGGCGGGATGCCGGACGGCCACCTCTGGATCGGCACGGGGGATGCGTTCGAGCCGGAGAACGCCGCCACCGACGACTCATCTCTCTCGGCGGTCAGCGGCTCTGGCAACTGCCGGTCGAGGACGGCGTCGCTACAGCCGACCCGATCGATCACTTCGTCGGTGATTTCGGCCGCATCCGGACGGTCGGGCTCGCGCCGGACGGGTCGCTGTGGCTGGTCACGTCCAATACCGATCGCGCCACCTGGGGCGGCACCGATCCCCGCGAGGGTGACGACCGCATCCTCCGTGTCGAGGTGAGCCGTCCCTGAACCCCCGGGGTCATGGCCGGCAGAAAAAGGTTCGACGAGCCGCGCCGCTGCTGGCAGGGTCGACGCGATGAGACAGGACGAGATCTGGGACGACGAGGCGGCACGAACATACGACACACCCGGGGTCGGGATGTTCGCGCCGGAGGTGCTGGAACCGGCCGTGCAGCGGCTGGCGGAGTTGACCAGCGACGGTCGCGCGCTCGAATTCGCCATCGGCACCGGCCGAGTGGCGGTTCCGCTGGCCGAGCGCGGGGTGCCGGTCACCGGAATCGAGCTGTCCCAACCGATGATCGATCAACTTCGCACCAAGGTGGACGAGTCGACGATCCCGGTGGTGGTCGGCGACATGGCCACGGCGACCGCCCCCGGTGAGTTCAGTCTCGTGTATCTGGTGTTCAACACGATCTCGAACCTGCTGACCCAGGCCGAGCAGGTCGCCTGCTTCCGCAACGCGGCCCGTCACCTGCGGCCCGGGGGTCGGTTCGTCATCGAATTGGGCGTGCCCGACCTGCGGACGTTGCCGCCGGGTCAGGGGGCCACCGTGTTCCGGCAGGAGCCGGGCTACATCGGCCTGGATGTGTACGACGTGGTGAACCAGCACCTCGTCTCGCATCACTTCCGCTTCGGTGCCGGTCGAGAGGCGGAGGTGTCCCGCAGCCCGCACCGTTACATCTGGCCTGCCGAGCTCGACCTGATGGCCCAACTCGCCGGAATGGAGTTGGAGTCCAGGGACGCCGACTGGACGGGGACGGCGTTCACCGCGGAGTCCGGGTCGCACGTCTCGGTCTATCGCCTGGCCGACGCGTGACTTTAGAGTGAGCTCACAGGGCACGATGAACCGTGCACCATCGCGGTGATCGCTGCCATCCGTGCCCCGATCCTGGACGGAGGCAGGCGCCGTGACCGACGGGTCGCGCGAACTCGAGCAGGCGCACGCGGCGTTCGATCGCCGGGCCTGGGACGAGGCGTATGCCCGGCTGGTTGCCGCCGATGAAGCCGGCTCGCTGGGTCCCGACGACCTCCAGCGCCTCGCGGTCAGCGCGTTTCTCACCGGCAGAGACGACGTCGCCGAGGACCGCTGGGCCCGCGCGTATCAGGCGTTCGACGAGGCCGGAGCGGTGCAGGCGGCCGCCAGGTGTGCGTTCTGGCTGGGCATGGTGCTGATCACCGCGAGGGGTGCCGAGGCTCGGGGCAGCGGATGGATCGCGCGGGCGCAGCGTCTCGTCCATGAGCGCGCCCCGCGTGACTGCGCTGAACGCGGCTACGTGCTGCTTCCGGCGGCGCTGCGGGCGCTGGACGTCGGCGACGCCGAAGCCGCGCACGCCGCATTCGACCAGGCCGCTGCCATCGGCGATCGCTTCGATGAACCGGACCTCGTCGCTCTCGCCCGACTGGGGCAGGCTCAGGCGTTGCTCCGGATGGGCGCCGAACAACCCGGGATGCAGCTGCTCGACGAGGTCATGGCCGGCGTCGATGCCGCACGGGTCTCGCCGATCACGCCAGGCATCGTCTATTGCGGGGTGATCCTGGCCTGCCAACAGGTCTTCGACGTGCGCCGGGCCCAGGAATGGACGGCCTCGCTGACCGAGTGGTGCGCCGACCAGCCGGGGCTCGTGCCGTTCCGCGGCCAATGCCTGGTGCATCGCTCGGAGCTGGCCCGGCTGCGGGGCGACTGGGCCGAGGCCGTCGCCGAAGCCGACCAAGCATGCGAGCGGCTGTCCATACCCCCGGACCCAGCAGCGGCCATGGCGTACTACCAGCGTGCTGAATTGCATCGTCTGCAAGGTGAGTACGCAGCCGCCGAATCCGCGTTCGAGCAAGCGGCCGCCTTGGGTCACGACCCGCACCCGGGCCTGGCGCTGCTGTGGCTGGATCAAGGGCGAACACAGGCCGCCGCCGCAGCCGTCCACCGCATCATCGACCAGACGAGCGACCCGTACCCGCGGGTGAGTGACGAGGCCCGTGATCCCCGTCCCCGGGCGCACCTGTTGGGCGCATGCGTCGAGGTGATGCTCGCCGTCGGCGATACGCCGGCCGCCTGGGCCGCCACCACTGAGCTCACGGAGCTGGCCGAGTCACTCGGTACGCCGTTGGTCCGGGCGGTGACCGCCCAGGCCCGGGGAGCGGTGCTGCTCGCCGACGATCAACCGGGCGCCGCCGTGCGCGCCCTGGAAGAAGCTCGCTCGGGCTGGCTCGAGCTACAGGCGCCCTACGAAGTGGCCCGCACGCGGGTGCTCATCGCACGGGCGCTGCGCGAACTCGGTGACGACGACACCGCGGCACTCGAACACCGAGCAGCGGCGAAGGTCTTCGACGAGGTCGGCGCCACGCCCGACCTCCAGCGTCTCGACGCACCAGCGGCCCACCCGCCGAGCGGACTGACCGCCCGCGAGCTCGAGGTGGTTCGGCTCGTGGTGGGCGGGCGCACCAACCGGGAGGTCGCTGCGGAGCTGGTCATCAGCGAGAAGACGGTGGCAAGACACCTGCACAACGTGTTCACCAAGCTCGACCTGCCCAACCGCTCCGCACTCACGGCTTTCGCCTACGAGCACGACCTCGTCTGACGCCGTACACACGATGGTGTAGCCGCGTTGCGTCGTGAGTTGCATCGTTCTGCCGACGCGAGGCTCGGCGCCCCGTTCGTAGCGTGAGCGAACACCGCTGACGTGAGGAGCGCCATGACAACGCATCGATCCCATGCCGTCGTGCTCGGCGCCAGCATGGCCGGGCTCGTTCACGCTGCTGCGCTGGCTGAACGGTTCGACCGGGTGACGCTGGTCGATCGAGACGTCCTGCCCGATCAGCCGGACCGGCGGCGAGGTGTGCCGCAGGACCGGCACATCCACTTGCTCGTGCCCGGCGGGGTGGTCCGGCTGGAGCAGCTGCTCCCCGGTGTGACCGAGGACTTCGCGGCCCGCGGCGCGCACATCATCGCGGCCCCGGAGTGGCGCTTCTACATGGGCGGGGATCGGCTGAATCTCACCGATGCGCTTCGCGTCGTAGGAGCGACCCGGCCACTGATCGAGAGCGTGGTGCGCGACCGGGTCCGTGCCCTCAGCGGGGTCGAGTTCGTCGACGGGTGGAGCGCTCGGAACCTGACGACCACCGACGACCGCACACGGGTGACCGGGGTGCGGCTGCGGTCCGAGGCCGTCACGGACGAGACGCGCACACTGTCGGCCGACCTGGTGGTCGACACGACGGGCCGAGGCTCGCCGTCGCCGCGCTGGCTGGCCGATCTGGGATACCGGCCGCCGAACGAGGATCGCCTGATGGTCGGCGTGCACTACACCACGCGCCTGTTCCGCCGTACCGACGGCGACCTGGGCGGATGCCGCAACGTCGTGGTGGACATCCCGCCCGGAAGCCGCCGTGGCGGCGTCGCGTTGGCCATCGAGGACGGACGGTGGCTGGTCACCCTCATGGGGATGCTGGGCGAGCGACCGCCGACCGACATCACCGGCTTCACCGACTACGCCGGCAGCCTCTGGGTGAACGACCTGCACGAGATCGTCCGCGATGCCGAACCGGTCAGCGACGCCTTCACCATGGCCTTCCCGGCGTTCTCCTGGCACCGGTACGACCGGCTGCGCCGCCTGCCGGAGGGGTACGCGGTCAGCGGTGACGCCGTCTGCTCCTTCGACCCGCGGTTCGGGCAGGGAATGACCGTGGCCATCACCGAGGCGATCGAGTTGGGCCGGGTGGTGGACCGGCACGGGAATCAGCAGGTCGGCAAGCGGCTCCTCGCCGCAGCTCGGCCGGTCGTGCGCGACGCGTGGGACCTCGCGACGGGCTCCGACCTCGCCAACCCCGACGTCGACGGCCCACGGCCGCTGCCGTGGCGGCTCACCCAGACCTACCTGCAGCGGCTGCTGCCGGTGGCCCACCATGATCCCGAGGTCGCCGCGGCGGTCATCCGGACCATCGGCATGCTCGATCGCCCGCAGCGTCTCATGCACCCGCGCACGCTGCGCCGCGTCCTCGCCGGTGGCCGGGTCCGCCGAGAACGCGACGAGGTGCCGACGCCACCGGCGGGTGACGCCGTCGCCGGAGGTCCGGAAGGCGTGGGAGCTGAGCGGTGAGTTCAGGCCGACGTGGGCGGCGGCTGTGCCGCGGGCTCGGTCATCTCGGCGCGGACACCGAGGAGCCGGATCGGGCGGTCATCGTCCAACTTGGCCAGCAAGTCCCGCGCCGTCTGGGCTATCACGTCGGCGTCGAAGGTCGGTTCCGGGAGCTTGCGCACCCGGGTGACGGTGAAGAACGGCGCGAAGCGCACCTTCAGATGCACCCGTACGCACGGACGTTCCTCGCGGCGGATGTCGGCGACCACTTGCTCAGCCAGCGCCTCGATCGCGTTCGTGATCTCTTCCGGAGTGGTGAGGTTCTGCTGGTAGGTCGTCTCGCGCCCGTGCGCACGTGCGACCCACGGCGTGTCGTCGACGACGGCGCTGCCACCACCACGACCGAGCATGCGGATGTAGGGCCCGGTGTTGGGTCCGAACTCTTTCATCAGCGGTTCTTTCGGCGACATCGCGAGTTCGCGGACGGTCGTGATGCCCAGGCCGGCCAGCCGCTCGGCGATGCGGTTGCCCACGCCCCACAGTGCTTTGGTCGGGCGCTCACCCATCACGTCGAGCCAGTTCTCGCGGGTGAGCCGGAAGATCCCTCGCGGCTTGCCGAACTCGGTCGCCACCTTCGCGCGGACCTTGGTGTCGCCGATACCGATCGAGCAGTGGAGCTTGGTGGCCGTCAAGACCGCGGCCTGTAGCGCGCGGGCAGTCGATTCGGGCTCAGCGTCCCCGATGTCGATGCCGACGAACGCTTCGTCCCAACCCAGCACCTCGACGACGGCGCCGGGGAACGTCCGCAGCGTCTGCATGACCTCAGCGGAGGCTGCCTCGTAAACGGGGAAGTCGACCGGCAGGAACACCGCGTCGGGGCAGCGGCGTACCGCGACCTTCAACGGCATGCCCGACCGGATGCCGAACTCGCGGGCTTCGTACGACGCCGTCGAGACGACCGCGCGCTCGGTCGGATCGCCGCGCCCGCCGACCACGAGTGGGCGACCCGCAAGCTCCGGACGGCGCAGCACCTCGACCGCCGCCAGGAACTGATCCAGGTCGACATGGAACACCCAGCTGGTCACGCTGCCATCTTCGCGGATGAACCGGGCATGAAACCATGGCGCCGGTGCAGAGCGTGTTCGTCGTGATCCATCCCGAAGCTACTCATCCTCGACGATTGAGGCAGGAACGGCTCGTCGCCGCGAGAATTCGATGCCAACCCGGTGTCGAAGGCGGCGTCGCGGGTCCGACGTCTCCGGCGACAGGGCCAGCCGGCCACCGACGAACACCAGGAGCTTCGGGATGAAGTACGTGATCCTCATCCATTCAAACCCCCAGCCGTGGGGCCACCCGACCAATGACTATGTCGCCGAATCCAAGGCGTTGCCGGCCGAACAGCGCGAGCGGATGAACCGTGAGTTCGACGAATTGCTGCAACAGATGCAGGACGACGGCGAACTGATCGGCGGGCAGGCGCTCGGTGACCCCGCGTCGTCGAAGCTCTATCGGTGGGCCGATGGTCAGGCGTTCGCCACGGACGGTCCGTACTCGGAAGCCAAGGAGCACCTGGCCGGTTTCTTCCTCATCGACGTCGAGGGGCCGGCCCGGGCTGAGGAGATCGGCTTGCAGTTCGCCGGGCCGGGCGAGACGGTCGAGCTCCGCCCGGTGATGTGACGGTGCGTGGGTCAGGCGTGCGCGCGCTGCCCCGGTCCCTCTTCCACATCGACTTCGTCCGCGCGCAACGGCTCACCGCAGTGTGAACAGCGCACGTCAGCGTGAGCGTGCTGGCCACAGCCTCGGTGGCGGATCAGCACCGGCGGGCCAGCCTCGCCTGCGGTCCAGCGATCGCCCCACGCGGTGATGGTCATGAGCACCGTGCAGAACTCGTAGCCCTTCTCGGTGAGTTCATACTCGTACCGCGGCGGGCGTTCGGAGTACTGCCGGCGGACCAGCATGCCAGACTCGACCAGCGTGCGTAGCCGGTCAGCCAGCACTTTGCGGGAGATGCCGAGGTCGCGCTGGATATCGTCGAAACGGTTGAAGCCGACCCAGACGTCTCGCAGGATCAGCGGCGTCCATGGCTCTCCTGCGACGTCGAGCGTGCGTGCGATGGAGCAGATCATGTCGCCGAACTGTGTTCGCTGCATATCGTCATCGTAGTCAGTTGCTTCAGGGAACTCGCTACGTTACCGTGCTGCCGTGGAGGTAGTTCCTTCAAGAAACTGACAAGCGGCGCGGTGGTGTGGGGACCGTCACCACCGGGTGGCACCGAGGAGAACGAACATGTCCACGCCTGTAGCGGAACTGCTGTTCACCGACGCCGACGCGACGCCGATGAGCACGGACGAGTCGACGATCAAGAACTGGGATGACGCAGCGGAGCAGCTCGCCGCCGCGGCCACCTACTGGCTGGCGACGAGCTGCGCAGACGGGCGACCGCATGTCCAGCCCGTCCTCGGGGTGTGGAACGACGGCGTCATGTACGTCAGCACCCGTCCCGGGTCGGTGAAGAGTCGCAACCTGAGCCGGGACGGCCGGTGCG
>JAJYTA010000279.1 GCA_021793295.1 Actinomycetes bacterium | reverse complement strand
ATGTCGGCACCCTGCCGGCACCGGTGATCTGACCCCAGGTCGAACACCCCTCGACACCCTGTGGGTCGACCAGTAAGGAGCCACGATCATGCGTCGAACCCTGACCCTGTCCGCCGTGGCGGCGCTCGCCTTGGGCTTGATCCAAGGCGCCGGCGCCGCACCAGCCGAACCGGATCCGCCGAGTCCGGACACCCCCGTCGAAGTCACCGACGTCACCTCGCACGGTGCCGACAAGACACCGGTCATGACCCTCGGCAGCGCCGCCGACCAACCCGAGCTGTACATCGTCCAGCTCGCCGACCCGGCCGTACCGACGTACCAGGGCGGCGTCGACGACATCCCCGCCACCTCGCCCGAGGCCCGCGGGACCAACCGCCTCGACGCCGACACCGCGGCCGTGCGCACCTACCGCGACCACCTCGAAGCGGCCCAGGCCGACCTGGTCGCCGCGATCGGCGACGAGACCGGCCGCTCCCCCGAGGTCGTGCACACCTACACCAACGCCATCAACGGCATCGCGGTGACCCTGACCCGCGACGAAGCGCGCGCCGTGGCCGACTTCCCCGGCGTCGTCGCCGTCCAGGTCGACGAGCAGCGCGAACTCCAGACCGACCACGGACCCGAGTGGATCGGCGCGCCCGCCCTCTGGGACGGCTCGGGCACACCCGGCGGCGAGCAGAGCGCCACGAAGGGCGAAGGCGTCGTCGTCGGCATCCTCGACAGCGGGATCAACCCGGCCAACCCGTCCTTCGCCGACTCCGTCTCCGAGGCCGACGGCGGCGACGGCTACGACCACACCAACCCGCTGGGCTCCGGTAACTACGTCGGGGTCTGCGATCCGGCCAACACCGACATCTACGTGCCCGACTTCGGCTGCAACGACAAGCTGATCGGCGCGTGGGGCTTCACCGTCGGCGAGCCGACCAGCCCGTACGACGACAACGGTCACGGGTCGCACACGGCGAGCACCAGCGCGGGCAACCAGGTCGACGCCACCACCTACAGCGCGCCCGGCACCGACCACGAGTTCAGCGCCACCCGCAACATCAAGGGTGTCGCGCCGCACGCGAACATCATCGCCTACGACGTGTGCACCACCTCCGGCTGCTCGATGGCCGCGATCACCGCCGCCATCGACCAGGCGATCGCCGACGAGGTCGACGTCATCAACTACTCGATCGGCAGCGACGCCGCCTCGGCGCCGTGGGCGGACGTCGACTCCATCGGCTTCCTCAACGCCCGCGCCGCCGGCATCTACGTCGCCACGTCGGCCGGCAACGAAGGCCCCGGCGCTCACACCGTGGGCTCCCCCGCCGACATTCCGTGGATCACCTCGGTCGGCGCCTCGCAGCACAACCGGCAGTGGCAGGCCGAGGTCCAGGACATCAGCGCCGACGGCGGCGAGACGATGCCCGCGATCCAGGGCCTCGGATTCAGCTCGCCCACCGACGGCACCCACCCGCTGGTCTACGCCGGCGATCTGGGCAGCCCGCTGTGCATCGCCGACGAGATGGCCGGCCTCGACCTGACCGGGCAGATCGTGGTCTGTGACCGCGGCGAGACGGGCCGGGTCGAGAAGGGCGGCGTCGTGGCGGCGCTCGGCGCGGCCGGCATGATCCTCGCGAACGATCAGGCCAGCGGCGACTCCCTCAACGCCGACGCACACTTGCTGCCCGCGGCGCACATCACCTACGACGACGGCGTCGCACTGAAGGAGTGGATGGCCGAGGTCACCGGCGAGCAGGCGAGCCTGTCCGGCGGCCTCGAGGTGATCTCCGACGATGTCGCCGACATCATGGCCGCCTTCTCCAGCCGCGGCCCCAACCGCGCCGTCGACGTCCTCTCGCCCAGCATCACCGCCCCGGGTGTGGACATCCTCGCCGCCGCTGGCGCCGACAACGAGACCGTCTGGCAGTTCATTTCCGGCACGTCGATGGCCAGCCCGCACATCGCTGGCTCATTCGCCCTGATCAAGGCGATCCACGGCGACACGTGGTCGCCGGCCGAGGCGCAGTCCGCGCTGATGATGACGTCGCACACCGACGTCACCGACAACGACGGCACCCCGGCGGACTGGTTCGACATGGGTTCCGGCCGGGTCGACCTGAACGTCGCTGCGCAGGCCGGTCTGGTCATGGACGAGACCTACGCCGACTACATCGCGGCCGACCCGGCCCAGGGCGGAGACGTCAAGGCGCTGAACATCCCCAGCATGGCGAACAGCCAGTGCCTGCAGGCCTGCACGTTCACCCGTACCGTCACCGGCACGTCGACCGGGGAAGGCACGTGGACGGTGACTGCTGAGAACCTCACCGACGGCGTCACCGTCTCGGTGGAGCCCTCGACGTTCACCATCGCCGAGGGCGAGGACGTCGAGCTGACCATCACCGCCGACGTCGCGGACGCGAGCACCGAGGCATACCAGTTCGGCAACGTCGTGCTGACGCCGCCGGATGGTTCGACGGCGCCGGAGGCGCACTTGCCGCTCGCGGTGCTGCCCTCCACCGGCGTCCTGCCCGGCAACATCGTCATCGACACCCGCCGCGATGCCGGCTCCCAGGAGTCGGTGCCGATGGAGGCCATCGAGATCACCGACCTGACGACGTCGGTCGCCGGTCTGGTGCCTGCGGCCGAAGAGGAGCTGTCCATCGAGGAGGACTCGACGAACTCCGACCCCTTCGACGGCAACGGCAGCCACACCGCGGTGATCGAGGTGCCCGAGGACGCCTCGCGGTTGGTGGTCTCGCTCACCGACTCCACGGCCAACGACATGGACCTGTTCGTGGGCACCGGCTCCGAACCGAGCCCGGCCGCCGTGGTCTGCTCCAGCACGACCCCTGGTTCGAACGAGTTCTGTGACGTCACCGATCCCGAAGCCGGTACCTGGTGGGTGCTGGTGCAGAACTGGGAGGCCTCCGAACCGGGCGGCACCGACGTGGTCACGCTCGGCACCGCCGTCGTGGCCGGAGACGCCGGAAACCTCAGTGTCGAGGGCCCGCAGCAGCAGCCCGAAGGCGAACCGTTCACCATCCGCGCTCACTACGACGAGCCCGACCTGGAGCCTGGCCAGACGTGGTACGGCGCGATCACCCTGGGGTCGAGCCCGGACTCGCCGGGCGACATCGGCACCGTGCCGGTGACGGTGAAACGCCATGCCGACGACGTCACCAAGACCGCGTCGGTCGACACGGCCGGCCCGGGCGACACGGTCAGCTACACGATCACCGTGCAGCCCAACGTCACCCCGGTCGACCTGTCGTACTCCATCACCGACACGATCCCCGACGGCATGACCTACGTCGAGGGTTCGGCCACTGGTGGGGCCACGGTCGCCGACGGCGTGCTCGAGTGGGAGGGCACGATGCCCACAGCCGTCGGCATCCAGGGCGACTACGAGATCACGACCAGCGCGGACGACTCCGCCTGTGTCAACCCGTTCACCGGGACCGCCGAGTACACGAACCTGGAAGAGTTCGGCATCCCGGCCAACCCGGGGGTCACCGGTGACGGCGTGGCCTACACCGCGTTCGCGGGCACGGCGTTCGGGTTCTACGGTGACCTGTACGACGGCTTGGGCTTCAGCGACGACGGCTTCCTCATGTACGACGTCCCCGCGAACTACGGCGGCCAGCCGGGCCTGCCGCAGTCGCTGCCGGACCCCGCGAAGCCGAACAACGTCGCCGCGATGCTCTGGCAGGACATGAACATCACCTACGACGCCG
>JAJYTA010000001.1 GCA_021793295.1 Actinomycetes bacterium | reverse complement strand
CGGGGCGATGGCGCTGACTCACCGAGAGAAGCTCTTCGCCCGGCCCACCCAGCGTGAGCTGGCCGAGCGCCGGTTCCGCGAGGGCCGCCCGGAGGAAGCGGCGGGGCTGCCGGTTCCGGGGGTGTACGCACGGCACAACGCCGTCGACACGCCCGCGCTGCTGCCCGACGGCACGCCCAGCGAGGCGTCGGTGTCGCGGGTCCTGGTGGCGCGGGGCGCCGCTCGCTCGATCGACGAGATCGACGGCTTGGCCGGGCCAGCAGTCGGGCCTCCTGGTGCAGGCCCGGACGGTCGCGGCCCGGACCGCGGTCGCGGTCCGGACGACAGGGACGGCGCGGCGGAGCCGAACGGCACGACAGACGAGGACGGCGTGGTGCGCACCGACGATTCGAACGGCGCGGCCGGCTCCGGCGACGGCACCGGCACCCCGGGTGAGGACAGCAGCGGAGGTGAGCGCGCATGAGCCCGACGCCCTTCCTCGTGTTGTCGGCGATCCTGTTCACGATCGGAGGCGCCGGCGTCCTGCTGCGGCGCAACGCGCTCGTGGCCTTCATGAGCGTGGAGCTGATGCTCAACGCCGCCAACCTGGCGTTCGTGACCTTCGCCCGGATGCACGGCAACCTGCACGGCCAGATCGTGGCGTTCTTCGTCATGGTGGTGGCTGCCGCCGAGGTCGTCGTCGGCTTGGCGATCATCGTGACGATCTTCCGAACTCGCAGGTCCGCGTCTGTCGACGACGCCAGCCTGCTGAAGCTCTGACGGGCGTGTGAAGGATAAGTGATGTCCACATACAGCGCGCTGACCGCGGCTGTCACCACCCAGGCCGAGGAGCACGGCCAAGCCGTGGCCGAGGCCACCGGTGTCTTCTCCTGGACCTGGCTGCTCATCGCCATCCCGCTACTCGGTGCGGCGATCCTGCTGCTGGGCGGGCGGCGGACCAACTCCGTGGGACACCTGATCGGCACCGCGGCGTCGAGCCTGTCGTTCGTCGTCGGCGTCGTGCTGTTCTTCGCGATGCTGGGCGAGGGCGCGACCGAACGCGCCTTCACCGTGCCGTTGTGGGAGTGGTTCAACGCCGGCGGCTACGAGGTGCAGGTCAGCCTCCTGCTCGACCAGCTGTCCATGGCGTTCGTGCTGCTGATCACCGGCGTCGGGTCGCTGATCCACGTCTACTCGATCGGCTACATGGAGCACGACGAGAACCGGCGGCGCTTCTTCGGTTACTTGAACCTGTTCGTGGCGGCCATGCTGTTGCTGGTGCTCGCGGCCGACTACCTGATCCTGTTCATCGGATGGGAAGGCGTCGGGCTGGCCTCGTACCTGCTCATCGGGTTCTGGCAGCACAAGCCGTCGGCAGCGGTCGCGGCGAAGAAGGCGTTCATCGTCAACCGGGTCGGCGACATGGGCATGATCCTGGCGATCTCGTCGATGCTGGCTGTGTTCGGCTCCAGCGCTTTCGACGTCGTGTTCGCCTCCGCTGACGGCGCCTCGACCGGTTGGCTCACCGCGATCGGGCTGTTCCTGCTGCTCGGAGCCTGTGGCAAGTCCGCCCAGTTCCCGCTGCAGTCCTGGTTGCTCGACGCGATGGAGGGTCCCACTCCGGTCTCGGCGCTGATCCACGCGGCGACGATGGTGACCGCAGGCGTCTACCTCATCGTGCGCTCCGCGGCGATCTACGACCTGGCGCCCGACGCCCGGACCGCCGTGGTGATCGTCGGAACCATCACGCTGCTCATGGGTGCGATCATCGGTTGCGCCAAGGACGACATCAAGAAGGCGCTGGCCGGGTCGACCATGAGCCAGATCGGCTACATGATGCTCGCCGCCGGGCTCGGGCCGGCCGGGTACGCCTTCGCGATCTTCCACCTGATCACCCACGGCTTCTTCAAGGCGAACATGTTCCTCGGCGCCGGTTCGGTCATGCACGGCATGAACGACGAGGTCGACATGCGCAAGTACGGCGGTCTGCGGGTGGCGATGCCGGTGACGTTCGCGACCTTCGCGATGGGTTACCTGGCGATCATCGGTATTCCGCCGTTCGCCGGCTACTTCTCCAAGGACCGCATCATCGAGGCGGCGTTGGCTGAGAACTGGGTCATCGGCGCGTGCGCGATTCTCGGCGCCGGCATCACCGCGTTCTACATGACCCGGGTCATGCTCATGACGTTCTTCGGCTCGCGTCGCTGGAAGCAGTCCCAGCCGCCGCACGAGTCGCCACCGGTCATGACCATCCCGTTGATCGTGCTGGCCGTGCTCTCGGTGGTCGGCGGTGCGGGCCTGCTGTACGTGTCGGCCGGCATCGTGGAATGGCTGGCGCCGGTCACCGGTGAGGAGCACCACGACCTGCCGATACCGCTGGCTGCGATCATCGCCATCACGCTCGCGACGGTCCTGGCCGGTATCGCGATCGCGTGGGGGATGTACGGACGCAAGCCGATCCGTGAGGACGTGCCGGCCGGCAATCCGCTGACCGTCGCCGCCCGGCGCGACTTGTACGGCGACGCGTTCAACGAAGCCGTCCTCATGCGCCCCGGTCAGTATCTGACCCGTTCGCTCGTCTACGTCGAGAACCGTGGCGTGGATGGAGCGGTCGTCGGCACGGCCACGGCGATCGGCGGCCTGTCCTCCCGGTTGCGACGTTGGCAGACCGGGTTCGTCCGTTCCTATGCCTTGACGATGCTCGCCGGTGCCGGCTTCGTCGTCGTGGCCATGCTGCTGGTGAGGCTGCCGTGACGTTTCCCTGGTTGACCACACTGATCGCCCTCCCGGCGCTGGGGGCCGTCCTGACGGCTCTGGTGCCGGCCGGCCGAGGAACCCTGGCCAAGCAGGTCGCCCTGGCGTTCTCGCTGATCACGCTCATCGTGGGCGGCTTGATCACGTCGCATTACCTGTTCGACCTCGACCTGGGGGTCGAGGCCGAGCGATACGAGTGGATCCCCGAGATCGGTGCGTCCTGGGCTCTCGACGTCAACGGCATCAGCCTGGCGCTGATCGCGCTGACCGTGGTCTCCACGCCGATCATCGCGTTGGCGATGTGGCGCGAGGCGGAGGCCGAGAAGCGCGACCCGAAGCCGTTCTTCGCGCTGCTGCTGGCCGTCGAGGCGCTGACGCTGGTCGCTTTCGCCTCGCGCGACGTCCTGCTGTTCTACCTCGTCTTCGAGGCGATGCTGATTCCGCTGTACTTCCTCATCGGCATGTACGGCGGGCCGCAACGGCGCTACGCGGCCGTCAAGTTCCTGCTGTACAACCTGGCCGGCGGGCTGCTCATGCTGGCCGCGGTCATCGGGCTGTACGTGCAGTCGATCGACGCCGGGTCGGCGACGTTCTTCCTGCCCGACCTGGTGGCGCTCGACATCGACGTGACCACGCAGCGCTGGCTGTTCCTCGGCTTCATGATCGCCTTCGCGATCAAGGCGCCGCTGTGGCCGTTTCACACCTGGCTGCCTGATGCGGTGGCCGAGGCGACGCCGTCGAACGCTGCGCTGCTGACCGGGGTGGCCGACAAGGTCGGCACCTTCGGCATGATCGCGCTGGCGCTGCCGCTGTTCCCCGACGCCTCTCGTGAGTTCGCACCGGTCATCGTCACGCTCGCGGTGATCAGCATCATCTACGGCGCGCTGCTGGCCATCGGGCAGACCGACATGAAGCGCCTGATCGGCTACACCTCGATCTCTCACTTCGGCTTCATCGTGCTCGGCGTGTTCGCCTTGACCGGGGAAGCCGCGGCGGGAGCCACGCTCTACATGATCAACCACGGGTTGTCGACCATCGCGCTGTTCGTGGTCGTCGGCTTCATGATCGCGCGGCGCGGCTCGCGGCAGGTCGGCGACTACGGCGGGGTGCAGAAACCGGCCCCGAAGCTGGCCGGGGTGTTCCTGTTCGCCGCGCTGTCCGGACTCGCACTGCCGCCGCTGTCGACCTTCGTCTCTGAGTTCCTGGTGATCTCCGGGACGTTCCTGCGCTACCGCGAGGCTGCGATCGTCGCCACCCTGGGCATCGTGCTGGCCGCGCTGTACATGCTGTGGCTCTATCAGCGCACCATGACCGGGCCGGTGCGGCCGGAGGTCGAGAAGACTCCTGACCTGCGGCGACGCGAGATCGCCATTGCGACACCGTTGGTGGGGCTGATCCTGCTCATCGGCTTCTTCCCGAAGCCGCTGGTCGACGTCATCGACGAGGCGGTCGCCCCGACACTCGTCGAGGTCGATGCGGATCGCCCGGAGCCGTTGGCCCCGGTGGCCGAGGTCGACGGCGACGACGACAATGAAGGGACCGACCAGTGAACGCGCCGAACCTGGAGTATGCCGAGCTGGCGCCGCTGCTCACCGTCTTCGGAGCAGCCGTCATCGGCGTGCTGATCGAGGCCTTCGCCCCGCGGCGAGTGCGCCACCCGGTTCAGGTGGCTCTTGCGCTGTTGGCGCTGCTGGCCGCACTCGTCCAGGTGATCCTGTTGGCCGGCACCGAGGTGGTCGGGGCCGTCGGCGCGGTCGTCATCGACGGACCGGCGCTGTTCCTGCAGGGCACCATCCTGGTGATGTCGATCATCAGCATCGCGTTCTTCGCCGAACGACGCTTGGAATCCGGCGGTGACGCGTTCGCACCCTCGGCGTCGACGTTGCCGGGTGGCGAAGAGGAGAAGGTGCTCGTCCGCCAGAAGCGGCTGCAGACCGAGGTCTATCCGCTGACGATGTTCGCGATCACCGGGATGCTGCTCTTCCCGGCTGCGAACGATCTGCTCGTCATGTTCGTGGCGCTCGAGGTGCTCTCGCTGCCGCTGTACCTGCTGTGCGGGATGGCCCGACGACGTCGGCTGCTGTCGCAGGAGGCAGCGCTGAAGTACTTCCTCCTGGGTGCGTTCTCGTCGGCGATCTTCCTGTTCGGTGCCGCGTTCGTGTACGGCTTCGCCGGAACGCTGCGCTTCTCTGAGATCTCCGAGGCGCTGACGGCGCAGATCGGGCAGGAAGAGCTGCTGTTGACCGGCGTCGGGCTGATGGCGGTCGGACTGCTGTTCAAGGTGGGCGCGGTGCCGTTCCACTCCTGGACGCCGGACGTCTACCAGGGCGCGCCCACACCCGTGACCGGGTTCATGGCCGCCTGCACGAAGATCGCTGCCTTCGGCGCCATGGTGCGGTTGTTCTACGTCGCCTTCGGCGGGCTGCGCACCGACTGGCAGCCCATGCTGTGGGCGGTCGCCATCGCGACGATGGCTGTCGGCGCGATCGTGGGTCTGACCCAGACCGACATCAAGCGGATGCTCGCGTACTCGTCCATCGCACACGCGGGTTTCGTCCTGACCGCGCTGGTGGCCGCGGACGAGACCGCGACGGCGGCGATCCTGTTCTACCTGGCCACCTACGGCTTCGCCACGGTCGGCGCGTTCGCCGTGGTGACTCTGGTGCGCGACAGCGGCGGCGAGGCGACCCACTTGGCGAAGTGGACCGGTCTGGGCAAGCGTGCCCCGATTCTGGCCGGTACGTTCGCCCTGTTCCTGCTGGCCTTCGCCGGAATCCCGATGACCAGCGGCTTCGTGGGCAAGTTGGCGGTGTTCACGGCCGCGGTCGACGGCGGCGCAACGCCGCTGGTGGTCATCGGTGTGGTAGCCAGCGCGGTTGCGGCGTTCTACTACGTCCGGGTCATCGTGTTGATGTTCTTCTCCGAGCCTGCGGCCGAGAGCCCGAGCATCGCGGTGCCCAGCGTGTGGACGACGGTCGGGATCACGCTCGGAGCAGCGGCGACGCTGTTGCTCGGGCTGGTGCCGGGTCCGCTGCTCGACCTGGCGCAAGCTGCGGCCACATTCGTTCGTTAGAGTGGCTGCCTTGTCGGGCACGTCCCGGCGACGAGGGGAGATGTGGCGTTGAGCATCGGTCTGGGCATACCGTCCGTGGACGCATCGTTCGATGCGGCCGTCAGCGCGGGTCTCGACGAGGTCGAGGCCCGGTTGCGCGCGGCGGTGAAGTCCGAGGACGTGGTGCTCGCCGAAGCGTCGCGGCACCTCACGCAGGCCGGCGGCAAGCGGTTCCGTCCGTTGATCACGCTGCTGGCTGCCGGGTTCGGCGATATCCATGCGCCCAATGTCGTCCCCGCGGCCGTGGCGGTGGAGCTCACGCACGTGGCCACGCTGTACCACGACGATGTCATGGACGAGGCGGAGCTGCGTCGCGGCGGTCCCAGCGCGAACGCGCGGTGGGACAACACCGTCGCGATCCTGACCGGCGACTACCTGTTCGCCTGCGCCTCGGACCTGCTGGCGGATCTCGGGCCGGAGTCGGTACGCATCCAGGCTCGTACATTCCAGCGCCTCGTGCACGGACAGCTCCACGAGACGCTGGGACCCAGGCCTGACGAAGACCCGGTGGCGCACTACCTGGCGGTCCTGTCGGACAAGACCGCCTCGCTCATCGCGACGTCCACGCGCCTCGGCGCCATGCATGCCGGGGTGTCGCCGGAGCAGGTCGAGATGATCGCCCGCTTCGGTGAACGCATCGGGATGGCGTTCCAGCTCGCCGACGATCTGCTCGACATCGCCGGGGAGTCTGCGATCTCGGGCAAGACGCCGGGTACCGACCTGCGCGAGGGTGTGGCCACGCTGCCGGTGCTCTACGCGCGGCGGACCGCCCGTCCGGGAGACGAGCGACTGCTCGAACTGATCTCGGGGCCGGTCGCCGACACCGATCACGCTGAGGCGTTGGCCCTCCTGCGCGCGCATCCGGCCATGCTCGAGGCGCAAGCCGACGTGCTGCGTTGGGCGGGTGACGCACGTGCGGCGCTGTCGGCGTTGCCGAAGAACGCAGCTCGCGATGCTCTCGAAGCGCTCTGCGACACGGTCGTGACCCGTACGTCATAGGCTGGCGAGCCGCCTGATCGACGGCCCGCCAGGTCTGGATCACGCCGGTCCTGATGGCAGCTCGGCCAGGCGTACCTCACACAGGTATCGCCAGCCGTCGCCAGCCTCCTTCCAGGCGCTCACCCGCTCGTAGCCGGCGCGGGCGAGTCCGGCGTCCCAGACGGCGGCGGTGCCGACGCCGTAGGTGAGTGCACGGCTGAACACAGCGCGTCCACAGCGATTGTCATCGGTGATGACCAGGTGATTGATCAGGTCAGCGGCCGGGCGAGGCGGGATGACCCAGGCGGTGAAGGTCATCGGCGCTGGCGCCGTGGTTCGCGCAGCGTGTGCATTGTCACCTCCGGTCTTGCGGGCGAGGGCGTGCGCATGCGCCGACCTGCCCGAACGTCAACGACGAAGTCAACTATAAGAGGCCGTGCATACCTTTGTATAGCTCTGGACTGCCTGAGTAAGTCATCAGAGCTCTTATGTTGTTCACTATGAGCGACGTGCCCGAGTTCAACCCCCAGGGCCATGAGCTGCTCTACGTCGCTATCGCCGACCACATCAGTGCGCGGATCGACGCCGGCGAGCTCAAGCCCGGTGCGCGGTTGTCACCTGAACGTGAGCTGGCCGCCGAATACGGCGTGGCCTACTTGACCGTCCGGCGCGCGATGGTGGAGTTGCGCGAGCGCAAGCGGATCATCACCGTCCACGGCAAGGGTACGTTCGTCGCGCCACAGTAGGCCGAAGTCCCGCGTCAGCTCGTCGGGGTGAGCCAGTCGCGCAGGAGTTGCAAGAAGTCGTCGGGGCGCTCCATGGACGGCAGGTGCGCGGTGTCCGGCCACTCGATGTGGCGCGCGCCTGCGATGCCGGCAACGACCCGCCGGGTCGCCTCCCGGATGGCGTCGAGATCGAGACGGCCGCTGAGGACCAGAGTCGGGGCGCGGACCTCATCGAAGCGTTCGAAGGCCGGCGGCTCGAGCTCGGCCTCGTCGACGTCGTCCCAATCGGCGGTGAGCTCGAACGCCCGGCCCTGCATGATGCGGATCCGATCGAGGATCTCGGGGGACACATCGGCGCTCGACCGGTGCGGCCCGACGACCCACCAGTCGAGGTTGGCTTGAACGGCCGCCTCGAGATCCTTGCGCTCGAGGGCCTTGCCTTCGGCGTCCAAGAAGGCCCGAAGATCGGGCGTGACACCGGTGATGAGCGAGCCGCCAGGAGCCGCCAGCAGCAACGACGCGACCGCATCGGGATGGGTGAGCGCCGTCTCGACCGCCACGCCGGCGCCGAACGACGCCCCGACCAGGTGGAACCGTGACGCGCCCAGCCAGGTCAGGGTGGCGGTGACGTCGTCCACCGAGCACAGCGGGCCGTCCGGACGCGCCGTGGAGTCGCCGAAGCCGCGCAGGTCGAGGCGGATCACATCGCGATCGGCACTCAGCCCATCCCAGATCGGATCCCACATCCGCCGATCGGCGACGCCGGCGTGAATCAGCACGACCGGCTCGTCGCCGGCCGGGCCGGCGCGGTCGTAGGCGATGCCGGTGTCCGGGCAGATCGTCGCGTTCACAGGGGGTCCTCCGTGGCTGGTGATCGCTTACCTAAACATGCATGGAAACCGCCCGCAACTTCCGCGCCAGCGTGTTGGGCGCGAACCATTGACCGGTGGATTGTCGACAATCTACTGTCGTCGTGTCCGGCGTAAGCGGTCAGGGGCCTGGTTCGCGGTGATCGGGCGCCCGCCACGACTGAAAGGGCGAAAGTTGGCTCGTTTCATCGAAATCACACTGGAAAAGCGCGGCGTGAGTTGTACGGCCCGGCTGTTGGACGAACAAGCGCCGAACACCGCGCGAGCGGTGTGGGACGCCTTGCCGCAACGAGGCGATGCGTTGCATGCCAAGTACGCCCGGAACGAGATCTACGCGTTGGTCCCCGCCTTCGCGGACGTGGAACCTGGCCGGGAGAACACGACCATCACGCCGATCCCTGGCGACGTCGCCTACTTCATGTTCGACCAGTGGCAGCTCAATACGCCTGGACACGGATACGTCGACGGCCAGGCGAGTCTGGACCGTCCGGAGATCGTCGACCTCGCGTTGTTCTACGAACGCAACAACTTGCTGCTCAACCCCGACTACGGGTGGGTGCCGGCCAACATCTTCGCCACCATCACCGAAGGTCTCGACCGCATGGCCGCGGCCGCGACCGACATGTGGCTCAAGGGTGTGGAGAACGAGGTGCTGAGCTTCAGCCGGCTGCCGGAGCAATGAGCTGAGGTCCGACGCCGGCTCACGCCACTCGGCGGATCGTCGCGCCCGTGCTGAGCGCTTCCTGCAGCGCGGCGTGGCCGGCGTCGGACAACGCCATCGCGATCTCGCGCGGCGTGCCTCCGGCGGTAGTGCGGCGCTGGAAGATCTTCGTCACGATGGTGGCCATGTGCTCACGAAGCTTGGTGAAGCCGCTGTCCGGATCGGCATCGACTTCACCGAACAGCACCCACCAGGCCCACGCGGCCGCGCCGGCGTTCGCGACGAAGTCCGGCAGGACCGGGATGCCGCGCGCGACCAGGGCGGCTTCGGCCGCGGGGGTGGTGGGTACGTTGGCGGCCTCGACGACCAGCGCGGCGCGCACGTCGTCGACGTTGTCCTCGGTCAGCGCGTAGGACACCGCGGCAGGGACGAGCACGTCGGTGTCCAGCTCGAGCCAGGATGACCTCGGCAGTTGCCGGTCCGAGGGCCGCACCGCGGCCCGATCGATGTCGCCGTATTCGTCGCGTGCCTTGAGCAGCGCCTCCACGTCGACGCCCTCGTCGGCGTTGGCGATCACGCCGAGCCGGTCGACCACCCCCACGACCCGCACACCGTGTTGCGTCAGGTAGCGCGCGGTCGATCCCCCCATGGAGCCGAAGCCTTGGACGACGGCGCGCGCGCCGGCCGGGACGATGCCGAGATCGCGAAGCCCTTGGACGGCTGCTTCGGCCACGCCGAACCCGCCGATCAGATCAGGCATGGCCACGCCGTCCACCGTGGCGGCGTAGCACGACCGCACCCGTTGCAGGGCAGCCACCGGATCCGGGCTGCGCACGAGCGCGGCGTGCAGTGAACTGTCCAGCCCGACCTCGTCGAACACCGCGTCCAGGAGTGGTTGCGGGACCCCGAGGTCTTCGGCGGTGACCCAGTACTGGTCGAGTAGCGGGCGCATCGCCTCGACGAATCGCCGCAGAACGCCGCGGGCTCGAGGGTCGTACGGGTCGCAGTCGATCCCGCCTTTGGCGCCGCCTACGGGGAGATCGAACACGCCACACTTGGCCGCCATGCCGCGGGCGAGGTCGGCGACCTCGTCGAGCGTGCAGCCGGCGCGCATCCGGGTGCCGCCCGTGGCGATGCCTCCGACGAGACGGTGAATCACGCAATATCCGCGGATGCCCGTCTCCGGGTCGCTCCATGTCGTGGTCAAGTACGGCTCTAATGCCATGGCCAAACCTCATCGGGACCGGAGACACCAACGATGGGCACGAACGTACGGTCAGAATCGTAGGATCGTCAACAATCTACCAACAACGTCTATCCGACCTGGACGGTGATCTGTATCGTGTCGGTTTGTCAACAATCCGACGGGGAATGAACCAGTCGGTCGGTGATCGTCGTCGCCGGCCGCCCGATGAGGGGAGTGACCATGGTCTCTGACCCGCCGATCGACAGCGCGGCAGAACCGGCCGATCAGCCTCCAGGTGTGCTGCGCAAAGCCATCACTGCATCGGCGATGGGCAACGCCACCGAATGGTTCGACTACGGAATCTTCGCCGTACTCGTTCTCTACATCGAGTCGGCGTTGTTCCCGCAAGGCGAGAACGCGATCGGGTGGGTCTTGGCGGCCTTCGCCGTCTCGTTCATCGCCCGCCCGTTCGGCGGGCTCGTGTGGGGACCGTTGGGCGACCGGATCGGCCGGCGAGCCGTCTTGTCGTTGACGATCATCATGATGTCGCTGGCGACGTTCAGCATCGGCCTGATCCCGTCCTACGACTCGATCGGCATCTTGGCGCCCATCCTGCTGTTCGGGCTGCGCATGATCCAGGGATTCTCCACCGGCGGGGAGTACGGCGGCGCGGCGACGTTCATGGCCGAATACTCCCCGGATCGCAAGCGCGGCTTCTACGGCAGCTTTCTCGAGTTCGGCACGCTTGGCGGATACGCTCTCGGTTCGCTGATCGCGCTCGGACTGCTGGTCGGGCTGGGCGAAGAGACCATGTACGAGTGGGGTTGGCGACTGCCGTTCTTCATCGCCGGGCCGATGGGCCTGATCGGGTTCTACCTGCGTGCCAAGCTCGAAGACACGCCGGTGTTCCGCGAGGCTGAGGCGAAGGGACAGAAGGAAGAGCGCACGACGACGCAGTTCAGAGATCTGCTCGCCGGCTACTGGCGCCCGATGGCACAGTTGTTCGGTCTGGTCATCGCCTTGAACGTCATCAACTACACCTTGCTGGCGTACATGCCGACCTATGTTCAGGCCGAGATCGGGTTGAGCGCGCGCGAAGCGCTGGTTCTGGTGTCGGTCGGCCAGTTGTTGATGATGGCCTTCGTCCCGTTCGCCGGGTCGATGTCCGACCGGTTCGGGCGAAAACCGATGTGGTACGTGTCGCTCATCGGCATGTTCGTTCTGGCCATCCCGATGTATCACCTGATGGCGGTGAGCTTCTTCTGGGCCGTCGTGGCCTTCGTCGTGCTCGGCCTGGTGTACGTCCTACAGCTCGGCACGATCTCCTCGACGTTCCCGGCGCTGTTCCCGACACCGGTTCGTTTCGCCGGGTTCGCTATCACGTACAACGTGGCGACGTCGTTGTTCGGTGGTACGGCGCTGAACGTGAACAACTTCTTCATCGGTCAGACCGGCGACAACGTGTTCCCGGCCTATTACATGATGTTCTCGTGTCTGATCGGGCTGGTGGCGATCTACTTCGTCACCGAGACGGCCGGCAAGTCCATCCGGTGTGCGAAGGCGTGCCCGGGAACGCCCGAAGCTGCCATCGAGATCGCAGCGGCAGCCAAGGCGACGTGAACTGCTGATACCCGCCGCGCCCCTGATGCCTGCCTGGCGCTTCGCTCAGGTGGGGTCAGGGGCGTCGGGCTGGTGTCTGGACAGGTGCTCCGATGGCGTCGTCACTCGGCGGTGCCCGGCGGCGTAGCTGTCGGCGCCGGACCAGCAACCCGCCCGTGAGCACCGCCAGGGCCAGCCAGATCAGGACGAAGCCGGCCATGCGCACTGGCGAGACGTGCTCGCCGTACAGCAGCACGCCGAGGAGGAACTGGGTGGTCGGTGTGATGTACTGCAACGGCCCGAGCACGCTGAGCGGAACCCGGACAGCGGCGGCATTGAACAACAGCAGGGGCACGGCGGTGACCAGGCCGCTGGCCGCGAACAGCACACTGATGCTCCAGCCGTGCCGCACGAAGGCGGCGTCACCGCTGAGGTCCACGGCGATCAGATACCCCAGGGCGCACGGGAAGAGGATCGCCGTCTCGACGCCCAAGCTCGTGACCGCGCCGATGTCGGCCTTCTTCTTGACCAGCCCGTACACCGCGAACGACGTCGCCAATATCAGGGCGATCCAGGGCGGGCGGCCGTAACCGACCGTCAGCACGGCGACGCCGGCCGCGGCCAACCCGATCGCGACCCATTGGTGCGCGCGGAGCCGCTCGCGCAGGACGACGACACCCAGCGCCACGGTCAGAAGTGGATTGATGAAGTAGCCCAGCGCGGCCTCGACGACCTGGTCGCTGACCACCGCCCAGATATAGGTTCCCCAGTTGACCGTGATCAGCGCCGCCGCAAGCGCCAAGAGCAGGTAGGCCCGCCGGTCCAGGGCGCGAAACGGCCGCGTCGTGCGCGTGGCCATGACGATGATCGCGACGACCACCAGTGACCACACGATTCGGTGGGCCAGGATCTCGATCTCGCCGGCGCTGGAGAGGAGCTTCAGGTAGAGCGGCATCAAGCCCCACAGTGCGTATGCCCCGATGCCACACGCGATGCCGGACGTGTTCACCCGGGAATGCTACGTGCTATCAGCACTGAACACGGTGATGATTCATGACGTGAGACGGTGGGCGGGTCAGCCGACCGTCCAGGTGTCAGCACCGTGCAGCAGTGCGGTCAGGTCGCCCGGGCCTTTCGTCTCGACGGCGCGGTCCACCTGCTCGGTCATGAGGTCGCCATACGTGGGCCGATCGACCTGCCGGAAGATGCCGATGGGGCTGCGCGCCAGACTGCCCGGGTCAGCCAACCGGGACAGCGCGAAGGCCTGAGTCGGATCATCAGCGGTCGCGTCGTGCACCACGACGTTCGGATCGTCACCAGCGCCCACCTCGAGCGATCCGGTCGTGGGGTTGCGGCGCACGCCGTACTGGCCGTCGGTGCCGAATCGGACCGGTTCGCCGTGCTCCAGCCGGATCAGAACCTCGTCGCGGTTCTCGCGGTCCTTGAGGATCTCGAACGCGCCATCGTTGAAGATGTTGCAGTTCTGGTAGATCTCGACCAGTGAGGTGCCCCGATGCGCCGCCGCGGCGCTGAGCACCGAGGTCAGGTGGGCGCGGTCGGAGTCGATGGTGCGAGCGACGAAGGTCGCTTCAGCCCCGAGGGCCAGGGAGACCGGGTTGAACGGCGACTCCAGCGAACCCATCGGTGTCGACTTCGTGATCTTGCCCTGCTCGCTGGTCGGCGAGTACTGGCCCTTGGTCAGCCCGTAGATCCGGTTGTTGAACAGCAAGATGGTCAGGTTGACGTTGCGGCGCAGCGCATGGATGAGGTGATTGCCGCCGATGGACAAGGCGTCGCCGTCGCCGGTGATGACCCAGACCGAGAGGTCCGGGCGCGACGCAGCCAGTCCGGTGGCGATGGTCGGCGCGCGGCCGTGGATGGAGTGCATCCCGTAGGTGTTCATGTAGTACGGGAACCGCGACGAGCAGCCGATGCCGGAGACGAACACGATGTTCTCGCGGGCGAGGCCGAGATCGGGCAGGAATCCCTGCACGGTCGCCAGAACCGCGTAGTCGCCGCAACCGGGGCACCAGCGAACCTCTTGGTCGCTGGTGAAGTCCTTCTTCGTCTGCGTGGTGCTCGTCGTGGGCACGCCGGCCAGGCCGGGCATCCCGATGTCGGCGGTCACAGTGTGCCGACCTCCTCCATGATCACGTCGGCCAGTTCCTCGGCCTTGAACGGCAGCCCGCGCACCTTGTTGTAGCCGACAACGTCGACGAGGTACTGCGCGCGCAGCAGCATGCGCAGCTGCCCGAGGTTCATCTCGGGAACGAGTACGCGGTCGTAGGCGCGCAGGACGTCGCCGGTGTTGCCCGGCATCGGATTGAGATGGCGCAGATGTGCTTGCGCGACGCTGAGCCCGGCTCGCCGCGCCCGGCGCACCGCGGCGCCGATGGGTCCGAACGTCGATCCCCAGCCGAGCACGAGCAATCGAGCGTCGCCGGTGGGATCGTCGACGGCCAGATCCGGGATGCCGTCGACGCCATCGACCTTGGCCTGACGTAGCCGGACCATGCGGTCGTGGTTGTTCGGGTCGTACGAGATGGTGCCCGGCCCGTCGAGCTTCTCGATGCCGCCGATGCGGTGTTCGAGTCCGGGCGTGCCCGGTACAGCCCACGGCCGCGCCAGCGTGTCCGGGTCACGCTGATAGGGCCAGAACTGCGGCGCAGCGCCGTTGCCGTCAGCGTCGCGGTTGGGCTCGGTGGCGAATGCGGGCTCGATGACCGGCAGAGCATCGACGTCGGGCAGGCGCCACGGTTCCGAACCGTTGGCGAGGTAGCCATCGGAGAGCAGCACGACCGGCGTGCGGTAGGTGACGGCGATGCGTGCGGCCTCGATGGCTGCGTCGAAGCAATCCGACGGCGATGCCGCGGCCACGACCGGCACCGGCGACTCGCCGTTACGCCCGTAGAGCACTTGAAGCAGATCGGCCTGATCGGTCTTGGTCGGTAGCCCCGTGGACGGTCCGCCGCGCTGCACGTCCACCAAGACCAGCGGCAGCTCCAAGGACACCGCGAGGCCCAAGGTCTCGGCCTTCAGCGCCACGCCCGGCCCCGAGGTGGTCGTGACTCCGAGAGCACCGCCGAACGAGGCACCGAGAGCGGCCCCGATGGCGGCGACTTCGTCCTCGGCCTGGAAGGTGCGCACGCCGAAACGCTTGTGCTTGGACAGCTCGTGCAGGATGTCCGAGGCGGGCGTGATGGGGTAGGAGCCCAGGAACAGTGGCAGGCCGGAGCGCTGCGAGGCGGCGATCAAGCCGTAGGACAGCGCCAGGTTTCCGGTGATGTTGCGGTAGGTGCCGGCCGGCAGCGCAGCGGGCTTCACTTCGTAGGTGACCGCGAAGTCCTCGGTCGTCTCACCGTAGTTCCAGCCAGCGCGTAGCGCGGTGATGTTCGCGTCGCGGATGGCTTCCTTGCTGGCGAACTTCTCGCCCAGGAACTTCACGGTGCCGTCGATCGAGCGCCCGTACATCCACGAGATCAAGCCCAGCGCGAACATGTTCTTCGAGCGCGACGACTCCTTGCGGGTCAGGCCGAAGGGGGCGAGCGCTTCCATGGTGATGCCCGACAGGTCGACGGCGTGCACCTTGTAGGCGCTCAGCGAGTTGTCCTCGAGGGGGTTGGCGTCGTAGCCGACCTTCTTGAGCGCTCGCGGGGTGAACTCGGCGGTGTCGACGATGATGGTGGCGCCCTTGGGAAGATCGGGCACGTTCGCCTTCAACGCCGCCGGGTTCATCGCGACGAGCACGTCGGGCGCGTCGCCGGGGGTGAGGATGTCGTAGTTGGCGAAATGCAGCTGGAAGCTCGAAACGCCGGGTAGGGTCCCCGCTGGTGCGCGGATCTCGGCTGGGAAGTTCGGCAGCGTCGACAGATCGTTGCCGTAGGATGCGGTCTCGGCAGTGAATCGGTCGCCGGTCAGCTGCATTCCGTCTCCGGAGTCGCCGGCGAACCTGATCACCACACGGTCGATTTCGCGTACCTGCTTCACCGTCACCGTGTGTCGACGCCTCCTATCGGTGCCTGACGCGGGGCCGGTCCCCTCAGTCGTTTCCAGTCGACCATGGTACGGGGCCAAGCAGACGTTTCCGGCAGGCCGTCCAATCCGTGAGAGCGCTTGTCTCAATATCCGGTTAGCGTGGTGTTTGTCCGACGGCCTGGCGATTGGCGGTGACGAGGCGTCCGGAACCCGGTCGGCCGGTGAGGCGTTGGATCAGCGGGCGTCGTGTGCGGGGCCCGGGGGTTCGTCAAGGGGTGAGTGTGCATCGCAATCGCGCGAAGACCGTCGCGCTGCTGGGGGCGATCTCGGTCACCGGGCTCGTGCTCGGCTCTTGGTGGGGCTGGCCGGGTCTTGTCGTCGCTGCACTGCTCGTCACTGGTGTGACCTGCTATGTCTGGCTGCGCGGTGACGCCATCGTGCTGCGGGCGATGCGCGCCTATCCCGTGGGCGAGGCCGAGCAGCCCATGCTGTACGGGCTGGTGCGCGACATGACCGTGGCCGCCCGAGTCCCGATGCCGCGGGTCTACGTGAGCCCGACTCGGGCGGCGAACGCCTTCGCCATCGGCCGCGACCCCTCGCAGGCAGCCGTCTGTTGTACCGAGGGGATACTCGCTCTGCTCGACGCTCGCGAGCTGCAGGCCGTGCTGGCGCATGAGCTTGCTCACATCCGCCGCGCAGACACCTTGACGTCGACGATCACCGGGGCGGTAGCCAGTCTGATCATGGTGCCCGTGGCCGGCGACGAGCCCGCGCGCGCCTCCGGCGAACAAGGCACGGGTCGCATCCAGCGCTGGCTGCTCACCGTGTTCGCGCGGATCGCGGCTGCCGTGGTTCGCGTCATGGTCCGCCCGCAGCGTGAGTTCGCCGCGGACACTGACGCGGCTCGGATCATCGGTGATCCGCTGGTGCTGGCTGCCGCCCTGCGCAAGCTCGAAATGAGCACCCGGCGCCTCGTCCTTCCGCCGGAAAAAGACATCATGGCGATCAGTCACGTGATGATCGCCGGGCCGCTGCAACGAACCGGAGCCGGCCGGTTCTTTGCGACGCATCCGCCGATGGCCGACCGGGTGGCGCGGCTCGAGCAACTCGCTGGATACCGCCGCTGAACGGCGGCGGGGCGTGCGTCGTCAGCGGTAGTTGGTGAACTGCAGCGCGAAGTCGAAGTCCTGTTCCCTCAGGGTGGCCATGACGGCTTGCAGGTCGTCCTTCTTCTTCGACGAGACGCGGACCTCGTCCCCCTGCACCTGGGCCTTGACACCCTTCGGGCCTTCGTCGCGGATCACCTTGGTGATCTTCTTCGCCTGTTCCTGGGTGAGGCCGTCTTGCAACGTCGCGGTGATCTTGTACATCGACCCGGACGCGCGGGGCTCACCCGCGTCGAGGGCTTTCAGCGAGACCTTGCGCTTGACGAGCTTGTCCTTGAAGACGTCGAGCACGGCCTTGACCCGTTCCTCGGCCGAGGCCTCCATCTCGATACCGAGCTCGCCCGCCCAGCGGATGGCGGCGTTGGTCCCCCGGAAGTCGAACCGCTGCGAGATCTCTTTGGCAGCTTGGTTGAGCGCGTTGTCCACCTCCTGGCGATCCACCGTGCTCACCACATCGAACGAAGACTCGCTGGCCACAGGTTCTCCCTTCCAGTCCGTTCCGGCAGGATGACGAACAGGCGTCGGTGACTGCCGATCGTAGGCCATGTCGCCGGCGCGGCGGTCGTCGTGACGTTCGCCGTGAAGCCGGCCGATGCCGATTGTCGCTGAAGCCGCGCGCTGATGTATTCTTTCAGCCGTCCGAGCCGCGGCTCGGTCTACGGCAGGTTGCCCGAGCGGCCAAAGGGAGCTGACTGTAAATCAGCCGGCACAGCCTACGTAGGTTCGAATCCTACACCTGCCACCGAAAAGGCAAGGTTGACCAGGGCGTCCGTCGATCCGGCGGGCGCTTTCGTCATTCTCGGAGCCGTGTGCGGCGGGGTCGGTCTCCGGGGCGATGTAGCGCCGGGTCGTGAGCCGACTGCTCGTTCTCCGGCAGTGGGGTCGAAGATCGGCGGTGAGCACGCCGCCGACCAGCCGATTTCGCACCGCCGCCCGACGTTGTGTAACCTCGTCTCGCGCACGCCCCAATAGCTCAGTCGGCAGAGCGTCTCCATGGTAAGGAGAAGGTCTACGGTTCGATTCCGTATTGGGGCTCTGGTGAGCCTACGCCGTTCGACGGTGTTGACTCCCGTGGCGGGGTAGCTCAGGTGGTTAGAGCAAACGGCTCATAATCGTTGTGTCGCGGGTTCGAGTCCCGCCCCCGCTACCACGTCGGCTCGCGCTACTTCGCACTCGATTGGGTAGCAAGCGGCCCGGTCGGCTACCCTGTCGAGGTTGTCGAACCGTCAACCACACCGTCCACATCGTCCCAGAGAGGCACACCGTGGCCACCAAGAGCACCGACCTGCGTCCGAAGATCACGATGGCGTGCACGGAGTGCAAGGAGCGCAACTACATCACGAGGAAGAACCGTCGGAACGATCCCGATCGTCTCGACCTGAAGAAGTTCTGCCCGCGCTGCCGCACCCACACCACGCACCGCGAGACCCGCTGAGTTTCGTCGGCCGTGCTCGGCCGAGGCGCACGGTGCGGAAGTGATCAAGCAGGTCGATCATTCTTGCACGAACCACGTCGACGGGCCGACTGCGGGTAGCGCGGTCCGCTCCGGGCGGCTATGACGGTAACGTCATTACATGCCCATAGACCCTTCGGTTGTCGGACGGAACTATCCCCCTCAGCCGTACGAGGTGAGCCGGGAGAAAATCCGTGAGTTCGCCGAGGCGATCGGCGATCGCCGCCGCTCGTACGTCGATACCCAGGCCGCGCGCGAGCGCGGACACCCCGACGTCGTGGCTCCGCCGACCTTTGCGTTGATCCCGGTCATGCGTGGTTTCGACATGCTCATGGCCGATCTCGGCATCGAGTTCGCCCGCATCGTGCATGTCGACGAACGCATCACCTACTCCAGGGCCGTGACCGTCGGCGACCGGCTCCAGACCACCACCCGTCTCGACAAGGTCCGGCAGGTGGCGGGCAACGATTTGCTCACGGTCCGTTCGGAAGTACGTGACGAACAGGGTGGCGACGTCTGTGTTTCGTTGGCCACGCTGCTCGTCCGCCCGGAAGACGAGGGGGGCTCGGGTGACTGAACGGGGCACAGAACCGTTTGCCGTTGGTGACGTCGTCGCGGATCAGACGTACTGGATCACGCGCGAGCATCTCGTGCGATACGCCGGTGCATCCGGTGATTTCAATCCGATTCATTGGAACGATCGGGTGGCTCGAGCGGTCGGGCTTCCCGGGGTCGTGGCGCACGGGATGCTCACGATGGCCCTGGCCGGTCGGCTGCTCACCGACTGGGCCGGCGATCCGGCCAGCATCATCGAGTACGGCGTGCGGTTCGCGCGTCCGGTGGTCGTACCCGACGACGACGCCGGGGTGGCCGTACGGGTGGCTGCCACGGTGAGCGAAGCACGCGACGACGGCAATGTGGCACTCGAGATCACGGTGCGAGTCGGCGAACAGAAGGTCTTGACACAGGCGCGGGCTCTGGTCCGCCCCCCGGTACCGGACGGCGCACGTGCTGAGTGAAGCCGTCGGTGTCCGGCTCGGCGACCTGACGACGTTGCGGTTGGGCGGTCCGGCCACCCGCGTTGTCGACGTCAGCAGCGACGACGACCTGGTGGCCGCGGTGCGCGACTGCGACCGGCGCGGCGAACCGGTGCTGGTCGTGGGCGGTGGCTCGAACCTCGTGGTCGCCGACGAAGGCTTCGACGGAACGGTCGTGCGGGTCCTGACCCGCGGCGTGCACGTCGACGCCTCGTCGTCGTGCGAGTCCGGGGAACTGGCGGCGTGCGGCGGGATTCTCGTCGACGCGGCCGCGGGGGAGCCGTGGGACGACCTGGTGGCGCGCTGCGTCGCCGAGGAGTGGTCGGGCGTCGAGGCGCTCTCGGGCATTCCCGGCCTGGTCGGTGCGACGCCGATGCAGAACGTCGGCGCCTACGGCCAAGAGGTCGCCCAGACGCTGTGGCAGGTGCGCACCTACGACCGACAGGACGATCGCATCCGCACGTTCGCCAACGCCGACTGCCGCTTCGGCTACCGCGACAGCCGCTTCAAGGGCTCCAGCCGCTATGTGATCCTCCGGGTGAGCTATCAGCTGCGTGAGGGATCGCTGTCTGCACCGGTCGGGTACGCGGAGCTGGCGCGAACCCTCGGCGTCGCCGTCGGCGACCGAGCCCCGCTGAGCGACGTGCGTGCAGCGGTCCTGCGGCTACGGGCCGCCAAGGGCATGGTTCTCGAGGCGGACGATCACGACACCTGGAGTGCTGGGTCGTTCTTCACCAATCCGGTCGTGGAAGCCGAAGCCGCCGCCGCACTACCCGAGGCCGCTCCACGCTGGCCGATGCCGGACGGACGGGTCAAGGTCAGCGCCGCCTGGCTCATCGAGCACGCCGGTTTCACCCGTGGGTATACAGGCCGACACGGCGACGTCTCGCTGTCCACCAAGCACACCCTGGCCCTGACCAACCGTGGCAATGCCACCACCGCACACCTGTTGGAGCTGGCCCGGGAGGTCCGCGACGGGGTCCGTCGCACCTTCGGTGTCGAGCTGGTGAACGAACCGATGCTCGTCGGCTGCTCGTTGTGAACCGTTCTGCTGCGCAGCGCTCGGCCGGTATGGCAGAATCTGCGCTCGTGACCATCGCGCTGAACTTCGACGCCGCCCTCGTGGCCGGCTTCGGCGCGTCTTGTTGCTGTTGTCGCTGAGTCGTATCACTCAGATTCCGACCGTTCGGGCCGTCCGGCCCCAGTTTCCGACAGCAGGCAACGATGTTCCTCGAATCCTCCCGGGCCGACCTTCGCGGGCGCGCCGTCATCGTCTTGCACGCCCACCCCGACGACGAAGCCATCTTCACCGGCGCCACCATGCGCCGGCTCGCCGACGCCGGTGCGCGCGTCGTACTCGTCACCGCCACCCTGGGTGAACTCGGGGAGGCCTATGTTCCGCTGGCCGCGGGAGAAACCATGGCCCAGCGGCGGGTCGCCGAGCTGGAACGCGCCGCGGACCTGCTCGGAGCGCAGCGCCTGGTGCTGCTCGGCCATCGTGATTCCGGGTTGCCGGGCGCGGTGGACAACGTCCACCCGAACGCGCTGGCCGCCGCCGATCCGCAACGCATCGCGCGTCGACTGGCCGCCCTGATCGACGAGGAACGAGCCGAGGCGATCGTGCACGACGACCACGGCGGCATCTACGGGCACCCGGACCACCTCGCGGCGTACCGCATCGGTGCCGCCGCGGCCCGGATGACCGGCATCCCGGCGTACGAGTCGACGGTGGACCGCGAGCACGTTCTCGGTCCGGCGGCCGGCACGCACCTGGTCCATGCGGCGTCGCTGGCGACCGGGTCGCCGATCGGCATGGCGGGGGAGCAGATCACGCTGACCATCGAGGCGTCCCGCGCCGAGCTCGACGCCAAACGGATCGCCATCGCGACGCATGCCAGTCAGATCACGCCCGACGACGTCGAGCACGCCCAGTTCGACGAGGCCTACCGCTACGAGTGGTACCGGCGCACCGGTGCCCCAGGGCTCCTCGATCAGCTCGGTGCCGGGGATGCCGCGGTGTCAGTCGCCGGCTGAGCCGGGCGCTGCGGCCAACCAGGCATCGATGCCGGTGAGGATCTCTTTGCGTACGTCGGCCGGTGCCGCCGAGCCTTCGACGGATCCACGGGCGAGCGCGGCGAGGTCGTCGTCGCCGAACCCGAGCACCGTGCGCGCCATCTCGTACTGCTCGACCAGGCGGGAACCGAACAGCAGCGGGTCGTCGGCGCCGAGCGCCACGCGGACCCCGGCGTCGAGCAGCGCACGTAGCGGGACGTCAGCCGGCCGGCGGTAGACGCCGAGGCTGACGTTCGACGCCGGGCACACCTCCAGCGTCACGCCTGCAGCAGCGATGCGCTCGAGCAGCGCCGGGTCTTCGACCGCACGGATGCCGTGCCCGAGGCGGTGTGCCCCCAGGTCGTCGAGGCATGCGCGGGCGCTGCTCGGGCCGAGCAGCTCGCCGCCGTGCGGCACGGACAGCAGAGCCGCCCGGTCGGCGATCTTGAAAGCCGGCGCGAACTCGGCGATGACGCCGCGGCGCTCGTCGTTCGACAGGCCGAACCCGACGACGCCGCGGCCGGCGTACTGGGCGGCCAGACGGGCCAGCGTGCGGGCATCCAGCGGGTGGCGGGTGCGGTTGGCCGCGATGACGACGGCGATCCCCACCCCGGTCTGCGCCTCGGCCGCCCGGACGGCGTCGAGGACCAGGTCGGTGAAAGCGGTGATGCCCCCGAATCGGGCGCCATACCCGGACGGGTCGACTTGGATCTCGAGCCAGCGCGAGCCCTCAGCGGCCTCGTCCTGCGCGGTTTCGAGCACGAGGCGGCGGACGTCAGCCTCGGTGCGCAACACCGAGCGGGCGAGGTCGTACAGGCGCTGGAAGCGGAACCAGCCCTTCTCGTCCGATGCGGACAGCTTGGGTGGCCACTCGTGGCGCAGCGAATCCGGCAGCCGGACGCCGTGCTCGTCGGCGAGCTCGAGCAGGGTGGCATGGCGCATCGAGCCGGTGAAGTGCAGATGCAGGTGCGCTTTAGGCAGAGAGCGCGGATCTCGCATCAGGACAGCAGCCGCTGGATCCGGCCGACGCCTTCGGCGAGATCGTCATCCCCCAACGCGTAGGAGAGCCGGAGATACCCGCTCGGCCCGAACGCCTCGCCGGGAACCACGGCCACCTCGGCCTCGTCGAGGATGATCTCAGCCAGTTCCACGCTGGTGCCGGCCGTGCGCCCGGCGATCTCACGGCCGAGCACACCCTTCACCGACGGATAGGCGTAGAACGCACCCTGCGGTTCGGGGCAGTAGACGCCGTCGATGTCATTGAGCATCGAGACGATGGTGCGCCGCCGCCGGTCGAACGCCGCCCGCATGGTCTCCACCGCAGTGAGGTCACCGGTGACGGCCGCGAGCGCCGCTCGCTGTGAGACGTTGGCGACGTTGGACGTCGCGTGCGACTGCAGGTTCCCGGCCGCCTTGATGACGTCCTTCGGGCCGATCATCCAGCCGACGCGCCAACCGGTCATGGCGTACGTCTTGGCGACGCCGTTGACCACGACGCACCGGTCGGCGAGCTCCGGCACTTCCACCGGCATCGACGAGAACGCCGTGTCGCCGTAGGTGAGGTGCTCGTAGATCTCGTCCGTGACGACCCACAGGCCGTGCTCGTGCGCCCATCGCCCGATCTCGCGGACGGCCTCGGGGGCGTAGACCGCCCCGGTGGGGTTGGACGGCGACACGAACAGCAGCACCTTCGTGCGGTCGGTGCGGGCTGCTTCGAGCTGGTCCACGGTGACGCGGTACCCGGTCGTCTCGTCGGCGAGAACATCGACGGGCACCCCGCCGGCGAGCTTGATCGACTCCGGGTAGGTGGTCCAGTACGGCGTGGGCACCAGCACTTCGTCGCCCGGGTCGAGCAGCGCGGCGAACGTTTCGTACACCGCTTGCTTGCCGCCGTTGGTGATCAGCACCTGCGCCGGCTCGACGTGGTAGCCCGAATCGCGAGCGGTCTTGGCCGCGACGGCCTCCTTGAGCTCGGGCAATCCGCCGGCCGGCGTGTACCGGTGGTTCTTGGGGTCGGTGCACGCCGCGACCGCGGCTTCGACGATGTAGTCGGGGGTGGGGAAGTCGGGTTCTCCGGCGCCGAAACCGATGACCGGGCGGCCGGCTGCCTTGAGCGCCTTGGCCTTCGCGTCAACTGCGAGCGTCGCCGATTCGGTGATGGAGGCGATGCGAGAAGAGATGCGCCGAGTGGAGGTGGCCGAAGGGGGCGAAATCATGCGCCCATCCTGGCACCACGCCCGCGGCACCTGCCACGGGGTTGGGCGACTTTCCCGGATCGGTCACCGTCGGCGACCGGTGGCCCGGCTGGTGCGAAAAGTGCTCGAGGCGGCGCCGACCGGTGCGTGATCGTCGGCGCCGCCTGTGATCGAACCTCGCGTCGTCAGCTGTTCATCCTGCTGACGGCCGCGTAGTACTCGCTTGAATCGGGACGGTAGAGGAACCACAGGATCACTGCCGCCAGCGCGATCGTGACGAGATTGATGATCATGTTGAGGCCGGAGCCACTGCTGGTGAGCGAGAACAGGGTGAACACGATGTTCAGCCCACCGAGGATGGTGGCGACGACCCGGGCCCAGGACCGGCCCTGCTTGTTCTTGATCGCCATCCACAGCCACAGCGCGACACCGATGAGCCCGACGAAGACGGCGACACCGATGGCCGTGTTGACCGCGGCGTCGACTTCGCTGGCGGACAGGCCGGTGTCGGCCTCTTCCACCGCGTCGCGGATCTGGTCGGTGCTGGAGAACGTGAACAGCAGGCCCAGCAGGGACAGGCCCATACCCACGTACATCAGCTTGACGGCGTTCATGATCGTCTGCGGCGGCTCGGGCTTGGCTGCCGGCTGACCGTACGCCGGGTCGCCGCCGGCGGGGCCGCTCCAGGCCGGGGGCCCGGACGGCGGCTGCCCGCCCGCCCACGGCTGACCGGCCGACGGGCTGGTGTCGCCGGGCTGCGCGTACGGATTGGTCTCGTTATTCTCGCCGGGTCCGGGACCCGACGACGGCGTCGTGCCGCTCATGGTCACTCCATCGTGTCGGTTCAACGTCGCACGCACCCTAGCCGGGTTCGATGCTCGCCCGCGACAACCGCAGCGTTGTCGCCAGCACAACCATTGTCGCTCCGTAGGGCCGTCGGTGTGGGCAGTCGGGGCGAATGCCGTTCAGAACCGGCCGCCTGAACACGTGGCACGCTCGAATGGACCACGCGGCACGCTGAAAGCGACCAGGTGTGTCTGCTATGTCATGATTTGTGGAGCAGTTGAGCGTGCCACGTGAATCCGGAACGCTGAGGTGACGAGCCGGATCAGGGCCTCGCCGTGGGGCCGCCCGTAGGGCGAGTTCGACCGGAGGCACGTCGAGCACGTACACTCTTTCACTTGGTGGTCGTCCGACCCCTGCCGAAGCACGCCCACACCACTTTGGCCAGGTGTTCGTCACGTCCATCGAAGGGCAGTAGCTCAATTGGTAGAGCACCGGTCTCCAAAACCGGCGGTTGGGGGTTCGAGTCCCTTCTGCCCTGCTGGCCGCAAACCGCGGCTGGACCTACGACGACGCCCGGTGGCGTTTACGACACAAGCGAGGTAGCACGTGACGGAGACGAGCGGCAGGACCGCTACCCCCGAGCGTCCGCGTTCGCCTAAGCGGCGGGGCCCGTTCGCGCGGTTGTCGTTGTGGGTCCGTCAGGTAGTGGCAGAGCTGCGCAAGGTCGTTTACCCGACCCGCAAGCAGCTGTTGACGTACACGGCCGTGGTGCTCGTGTTCGTTGCCATCATGATCACGTACGTCTCGCTGCTCGATCTCGGCCTGGGCGTGGCGATGTTCGAAGTCTTCGGGGGCAATTCGTGATCAGCCGCACCGAGGAGGAAGAAGCACACAACGTGTCCGACCAGGAACCGACCATCGAGGACCTCGAGGCATCGACGCCGTCCGGCGCCGAGGAGGACGCTGAGGCGGCGTCCGCCGACGCCGACAACGGCGAGTCCGAGGCGCCTGATCCGCTGGCGGAGTTCCGTCGGGCCCTGCGTGCCAAGCCCGGCGAGTGGTACGTCATCCAGACCTACTCGGGTATGGAGAACCGGGTTCGCGCCAACCTCGAGAACCGCATCACCAGCCTCAACATGGAAGATTTCATCTTCGAGGTCGAGGTGCCCACGGAAGAGGTGGCCGAGATCAAGAACGGCCAGCGCAAGATGGTCAAGCGCAACCGATTCCCCGGCTACGTGCTGGTGCGCATGGAGATGACCGACGAGTCGTGGGCCGCGGTACGCAACACCCCGGCCGTGACCGGTTTCGTCGGCCATGCACACCAGCCGATCCCGCTCTCCCTCGATGAGGTGGAGCGCTGGCTGGCTCCTCAGGTCGCCGAGCAGGCCAAGCCCGAGGCCGAGGAAGAGAAGAAGCAGGTCGAGGTCGTCGACTTCGAGGTTGGCGACTCGGTCATGGTCATCGACGGCCCCTTCGCGACGCTGCACGCGACGATCAACGAGATCAACGCCGACTCGCAGAAGATCAAGGGCCTGGTCGAGATCTTCGGCCGCGAGACCCCCGTCGAGCTTTCGTTCAGCCAGATCCAGAAGCTCTGACGCACGCCGCACATGCCGCCCGGTGCGTGCGGTTCCGTACCACCTGTCACGACAAGGACGAAGAGGAATGCCTCCGAAGAAGAAGGTCGCAGGCCTGATCAAACTCCAGATCCAGGCCGGCCAGGCGACCCCTGCCCCGCCGGTCGGCCCCGCGCTGGGTCAGCACGGCGTCAACATCATGGAGTTCTGCAAGGCCTACAACGCCGCCACCGAGTCGCAGCGCGGCAACGTGGTGCCGGTCGAGATCACCGTGTACGAGGACCGCTCGTTCACGTTCATCACCAAGACCCCGCCGGCCGCGAAGCTCATTCTCAAGGCCGCGGGCGTCGACAAGGGCTCCGGCGAGCCGCACCGGGTCAAGGTCGCCACGATCAGCCGTGACCAGGTCCGGGCGATCGCCGAGCAGAAGATGCCCGACCTGAACGCGAACGACCTCGACGCCGCAGAGAAGATCATTGCGGGCACGGCGCGCCAGATGGGCGTGAGTATCGACGGCTGACGAGGAGTGAAGCCGGAGGTAGGACGATGCGAAGCGAGTCCTGCCGGAGGCGGAGCCCCGGAGGAAGTCGTCAGGTTGGTAGGGACGGCTGACGAGGAGTGAAGCCGGAGGTAGGACGATGCGAAGCGAGTCCTGCCGGAGGCGGAGCCCCGGAGGAAGTCGTCAGGTTGGTAGGGACGGCTGACGAGGAGTGAAGCCGGAGGTAGGACGATGCGAAGCGAGTCCTGCCGGAGGCGGAGCCCCGGAGGAAGTCGTCACGGGGTCGGACGGTGATCCGTTCGGTCCTTCGCGGTGCGATCACGGTCGCATCTCGCGAGAACAGTGGGAGGGCCGTGCGCCGGCCTGTACCACGACTCCCGAGTAGGTAGAGGAGCAGAAATGAAGCGCAGCAAGGCTTACCGGGCAGCGGCGGAGAAGATCGACGCCGACCGGTTGTATTCGCCGCTCGAGGCGGTGCGGCTGGCCAAAGAGACGTCGGTGACCAAGTACGACGCCACGGTCGAGGTGGCGTTGCGGCTCGGCGTGGACCCCCGTAAGGCCGACCAGATGGTTCGCGGCACCGTGAACCTCCCGCACGGCACGGGTAAGACCGCTCGTGTCCTGGTGTTCGCGGTCGGGCCGAAGGCGGAGGAGGCCAAGGCCGCCGGGGCGGACATCGTCGGTGGCGACGAGCTCGTCGAAGAGGTCCAGGGTGGTCGGCTCGACTTCGACTCCGTGGTGGCGACGCCGGACATGATGGGCAAGGTGGGTCGGCTCGGCCGCGTGCTGGGCCCGCGTGGACTGATGCCCAACCCGAAGACGGGCACGGTGACCATGGATGTCGCCAAGGCGGTGTCCGACATCAAGGGTGGCAAGATCGAGTTCCGGGTCGACCGGCACGCCAACCTGCATTTCGTGATCGGCAAGGTCTCGTTCTCCGAGCAGGCGCTGGTCGAGAACTACGTGGCGGCCATGGACGAGATCAACCGGCTGAAGCCGTCGGCCGCCAAGGGGCGCTACATCCGCAAGGCCACGCTCACCACGACGATGGGCCCGGCCATTCCGCTCGACCCGGCGAACCTGAGTGTCGCGGAGACCGTCGACGCATGAGCCGGAACTGGTGAGGCGTTGAACGCAGCTCGCCGAACGTCGACCGTCGCGGTCCGCAATGTCGGACCGCGACGGTCGTGTTTTCGTGCCGTGGAGGGCCTGTGCCTGTGACGACGCTGCTGCCGGAGGCGGTGCGCCGTAATGGCCGCCGGCTGCCATCAGCCCGCAACGTTCCTGTGCTGGGACGGTTTCTCGGCTGGCTCAGCCCGGATTTCGGGGGGCTCATCGCAGCGACGTGCTTCTTCTGTTGGTCGCTGACCCCGTCGTTGTTGCCGAGGACGTGGATCTATCAGGCGATGGTCAGCGGGTTGACCGCGATCATCGGCTATGCGATCGGTGCACTGCTGAGCTGGATCGTGCGGCTGATCGTTCGTCGAGTGCGCCCGGAGTTGTTGCGACCGTCGCAGCGCACGCGGCTGATCGCGTGGTGGAGTCTGGGCGTGGCCAGCACCGCGGCGGCGGCCTGGTACCTCACGTCGACGGCGGAGTGGCAGACCCAGATCCGGACGCTGATGAACGTCGGCAGCCCTGGCCCCAACCATTACCTGCTCATCCTGCTCGTCGCCGGCGCGATCTTCGTCGTCTTCCTGGCGCTCGGCAGAGTGATCCGGGGGGCGGCGCGCCGGCTGCGCAGGTTCTTCGCCCGATGGGTGCCACCGCTCGTGGCGCTGATCGCCTCGGTGGTGTGCGTCGCCGGCATCGTGTTCTGGTCGTGGACCGGTCTGTTGTATCCGACCTTGCTGGGGGTGGCCAACGACGCTTTCGCGGCAGTCAACCGAGAGACCGAGGCGGGCAACAACGCCCCGGCCAGTTCGACGCACTCCGGTGGGCCGGGCTCGTTGGTGTCGTGGGAGTCCTTGGGCCGCAAGGGCCGCGAGTTCGTGTCGTCCGGGCCGACGGTGGACGAGCTGTCGGCGTTCAACGGCCGCCCGGCGGTGGACCCGGTGCGTGCCTACGTGGGCATGAACTCGGCGGAGACGCCGGCGGGGCTGGCTTCACTCGCGGTGCGCGAGCTGGAACGTGCCGGCGGGTTCGATCGTGAGGTCCTGGTCGTGGTGACGACGACGGGGACCGGCTGGGTCGACGGCGCTGCGGCGGATGCACTGGAGTATCTCTACAACGGCGATTCGGCCATCGTGGCGATGCAGTACTCGTACCTGCCGAGTTGGATCTCGTTCGTGGCCGATCAGGAGCAGGTGCAGATCGCGGGCCGAGCACTGTTCGACGCGGTTCACCAGGCGTGGCTGGAGCGTCCGCCCGACGAGCGCCCCCGCCTGATCGTGTACGGCGAGAGCTTGGGCGCCATCGGCAGCGCGGCGGCCTTCGACAGCTTGGAGGATCTGCAATCCAAGGTGGACGGGGCGCTGTGGGTCGGTTCGCCGACGCGCCATGGGTTGCGTACTGAATTCACCGAAGAGCGAGAACCCGGGTCTCCGGCGCGACTGCCCGTCTACGAGGGCGGGCGCGAAGTGAAGTTCTGGGGCGGTTGGCAGGAGCCGATGGATCTCGACTTCGCCACCGACGAGCCGCCGGTCCTGTTCTTGCAGCATGCTTCCGATCCGGTGACGTTGTGGTCGTGGGAGCTGATGTACAGCCAGCCGGAGTGGATCAGCGAGCCGCACGGCCCGGACGTGCTGCCCAACCTCGACTGGTATCCGTTCGTCACGTTCTGGCAGGTGACCGCCGACATGGCGCTGTCGGCCAACGTGCCGGCCGGGCACGGCCACAACTACGGCGGTGAGTTGGTCGACGCATGGCTGGCCGTGGCGCCGCCGGACGACTGGTCACCGCGACGTGCGGAGCAGCTTCGCCAGATGGTGCACTCGTTCGAGCCCCAGCACTGACCACACACCGCCGGCGTCCTGCGCATGACGTGGCGGGCGGCCCCAACGAGGACCGCCCGCCGTCATCATGAGCGCGCGAGATCAGTCGGTTGCGCCACCGCGATCGAGTACGGCGCCACCGTCGGTGGAGGAGTCGAACGTGCCCTCAGGACCAGCGGGCTGGTCCGGGAACCCGGGCAGCCGCCCCGGCACGCGAGCGCCGGGCACGCCGTTGACAGACTCGGTCGAGTAGGCGAACGTCAGCTGCGCGAACGCGATCAGGTCGCTGTTGACTTCGAGAGCGTGCAGGTCGAGGTTGTCGATCGTGTCGCAGGCCTCGTGGTAGCACTGGTCGGACTGTTCACCTGCCGTGCCGCCCCAGATCGCCTCCTGCTCCGGTGTCTTGATCTCCTCGGCACCGGTGAACAGTCCAGCGGCCGGAATGCCGTTCTCGATGAACGCCTGGTAGTCACTGCGACCGGAGAACGCGGTGTCGTCGTAGGGTTCCTCGGCCCACGTGTAGTACAACTCGTAGACGTCCTCGATCGCAGCCGACCCCGGCGGCACTGGGACCGGCGCCTCGAACGTCGACTGATCGGCGTCGTAGACCATGAACACATAGTTGGGTGAGCCGACCATGTCGTAGTTCAAGTACAGCGCGATCCGGTCGAGTTCGTCCTGGGGCAATTCGTCCACGTAGGCCGTCGATCCGATGAGGCCGTGCTCCTCGGCGCCCCACCAGGCGAAACGCAGCGTGTTGTGCGGTTTGAGGTTGGCCATCTTGAGCGCTGTCTCGAGGATGGCCGCCGAACCGGACCCGTTGTCGTTGATGCCTGGCCCGGCGGCGACGCTGTCGAGGTGGGCGCCGGCCATGACGACGTTGTCGTCGTTCCTGCCGGGAAGCTCGGCGATGACGTTGACGTCGGTGCGGGTCTCGGACTCGACGACGCGCACATGTGCCGTCGAGCCAGGCTGGGAGAGCGCGACGCCGTCGGCGAAGCTGGCTCCGACGACGGGGATCGTGACGTCGGCGTCCCCGAGCGTCCCGACGATCAGCTCTTCACGAGTCGGATCGTTGCCCTGGTTGAAGATGACGACGGCCTCGGCGCCGGCGGCTTCGGCATTCGTGGCCTTGACCGCGAAGTCGCAAGCCCCGCGTTGAATGAGCGCGATGTCACTCGGCCCGCTGAAGTCGAGGCCGGCGAAGTCCGCCGCCTCGCAACCGCTGGTCGACTCCCGCGGTGGCTCGAGGGCGAGGTCGACCGGGATCACCGCTCCGGTGACGTCGCCGGCGCCGCTGCCGGTGAACGTGCCGGTCTCGTAGTCTTCCTCGACCGGGGTCACCTGTTCGAGCACGGCCGGGAAGACGAATTCGAATTCGAACTCGTCCAGCGTCACCTGGTAGCCGGCGTCCTCCAGCAGTCCCGCCACGTACGCGACGCTGTCGGCGTAGCCCTGCGTGCCTGCAGCGCGGCTGCCCGGATAGTAGGGGTCGTCGTTGTTGTCGGCGATCTTCTGGAACTGCTCCTGGTGAGCGAGTACTCCGTCCAGCGTCACACATTCGAGCAGCTTGCGATACGTCTGATTGTTGCGATTGTCGCAGGCGTTGTCGGACGGACCACCGGCGCCGGGTGCTGCCGATGCCGGCGATGCCGCCAGCGCCGCCAGGATGAGCCCGAACCCCGCCACTGCTGCCGGTACCGTTCGCCGTTTGCGGGTACGCAGCGTCATTGAGCGAACAGTCATGAGGACCTCCTTGTCGCATGTGACGGTTGCGATGTGACCGCCGTCACAAGATCCGGGACGCACTCACGGTATTGCCGATCAAGGCGGGGCGTAAGGAGCAAGGTCGATATTTCGGGCGCACGTTCTTGATTTGGCTGTGGCGCACCTACGCCCGTATCATCGTCGGTGCCAAAGACCGCCGGTCTCACGTTCGGTCCCCGGACGTGGCGAAGGTCCCGCAGATGCGGGCGGCCCGCGCAGGTGAGAGTGGAAAGCAGTGTCGGCTGTCGAGCCGGCACCCTTGACGCCCCGTGCCTGCGCCGGGGCGTTTGTCATTCTGAGGGACTCCGGCGACCACCACCTGGAAAAGGAGTCCCATGGCGAGGCCAGACAAGGCAGCCGCGGTCGCCGAACTCGCCGGCGAGCTCCGCAACAGCAATGCCGTCGTGCTGACCGAGTATCGCGGCCTCTCCGTCAAGCAGTTGACGGAACTGCGTCGGTCACTCGGTGCGAACGCGTCGTACACCGTGGTGAAGAACACGCTGACCAAGCTCGCCGCCAAGGAAGCCGGAGTCACCGGCCTCGACGACTACCTCGTCGGACCTTCGGCCATCGCCTTCGTGAAGGGCGACCCGGTCGAGGCGGCGAAGGGGCTGCGCGATTTCGCCAAGGCGAATCCGGTTCTCGTCGTCAAGGGCGGCTTGTTCGACGGTGAACCCGTGTCGAGTGAGCAGATCACCAAGCTCGCCGACCTGGAGTCCCGCGAGGTGCTGCTGGCCAAGCTCGCCGGCGCGATGAAGGCGTCGATGCAGAACGCGGCTTCGTTGTTCGCCGCTCCGCTGTCGAAGACGGCGCGGGCGGTCGATGCGCTGCGTGCGCAGGTCGAAGCACGTGGTCCCGCTGAGACCTCGAGTGAAGAGGTCGAAGCACGTGGTCCCGCTGAGACGACCGAGTCGGAGCCGGCAGGCGACAGCGACGCGGCACAGGAGAAGGACGAGGGCTGACCCCGGGGGTCGGACGAGACCCCGAGCCCGTACGACAACCGGCATCAGCCGATCACCAGAAAGGAAACCGCCACCATGGCGAAGCTCAACACCGACGAGCTCCTCGACGCGTTCAAGGAGATGTCCCTGCTCGAGCTCTCCGAGTTCGTGAAGAAGTTCGAGGAGACGTTCGACGTCACCGCCGCTGCTCCGGTCGCGGTCGCGGCTGCGGGCGCGCCGGCCGGAGGCGGCGGCGAGGCCGCGGCCGAGGAGGAGAAGGACGAGTTCGACGTCATCCTCGAGTCCGCCGGTGACAAGAAGATTCAGGTCATCAAGGAGGTCCGTGGCTTGACCTCGCTGGGCCTGAAGGAGGCCAAGGACCTCGTCGAGAGCGCGCCGAAGCCGCTTCTCGAGAAGGTCAACAAGGAGGCCGCCGACCAGGCCAAGGAGGCTCTCGAGGGCGCCGGAGCCACGGTCAGCATCAAGTGACCTCTGCGGGCGACGTTCATCGTCGATCGCGACTGGCAGCGCCGTAGCGGCGCGGCTCGGCTCGCCGACGGCGGACTCTGAGCTCTCATACCGGCCGTGCCACCGATCTTCGAGGGTCGGTGGCACGGCCGTTGTGCGTGTCACGACGGGCCGTCGTGATACGCGCGGGCCGGGTGTGTCGCTGTTCACCCGCCAACATCGACTCGCTGGCCGATGACTGATATTCGTGCTGGTGACGAAGTTGTTGATATTTCGCTGACCGGCTTCGGCCGCGTGAAATCGTTCCGTTCGCGTGGGTCGGTGCTTGACGGGACCGCGGCCGGGACGAGATGCTTCGGGGGTACCGAGGTGGGAGATGCAAGGGAGAATCAGGACTGGAGTGGCACGCCACTCGACAGCAGTGTGCCCTTTGGGTTAGACTGCAGCTTTGCGCTGTCGTCTGCTCACGTCTTCATGTGCCGGTGATGGCGCGACCATGCGATTAACTCCATCCGTGTGCCCTCGGAAGGACCCCTGTTGGCCGTCACGCCCACTGCCCCTGAGACCCAGAACAGCTCTCGCCGCCTCTCCTTCGCCAAGCTTAGGGAACCTCTTGAGGTACCCAACCTTCTCGCCCTTCAGATAGACAGCTTCGACTGGCTGCTCGGAAACGAGCGCTGGCAGGCGCGCGTCGCAGCCGCAGAGGCTGAGGGGCGGACCGACATCAACACGACGTCGGGGTTGCAGGAGACTCTCGACGAGATCAGTCCCATCGAGGATTTCTCGGGGACGATGTCCCTGTCGTTCTCGAACCCGCGGTTCGAAGAGCCGAAGAACAGCATCGACGAGTGCAAGATGCGCGACTTCACGTACTCGGCTCCGCTGTTCGTCACTGCTGAGTTCATCAACAACGAGACCGGTGAGATCAAGTCCCAGACCGTGTTCATGGGCGACTTCCCGCTCATGACGCCCAAGGGGACGTTCATCGTCAACGGCACCGAGCGCGTCGTCGTGTCGCAGCTGGTCCGCTCGCCGGGTGTCTACTTCGAGCGCGGTCTCGACAAGACCTCGGACAAGGACATCTTCACCGCCAAGGTCATCCCGTCCAGGGGTGCTTGGCTGGAGTTCGAGATCGACAAGCGCGACACCGTCGGCGTTCGCCTCGACCGTAAGCGCAAGCAGAACGTCACCGTGCTGCTCAAGGCCATGGGCTGGACGAACGAGCAGATTCTCGAAGAGTTCGGTGACTACGAGTCGATGCGCTCCACCCTGGAGAAGGACCACACCACCACCCAGGAAGAGGCGCTGCTCGACATCTACCGCAAGATGCGCCCGGGCGAGCCGCCGACGCGTGAGGCCGCTCAGCAGCTGCTCGAGAACGCCTACTTCAACCCCAAGCGGTACGACCTCGCGAAGGTCGGGCGGTACAAGCTCGGCAAGAAGCTCGGCTTCGAGCTTCCGCTCGACCAGAGCACGCTGACGATCGACGACATCATCGCGACGCTGCGCTACCTGGTGCGGCTGCACGCCGGCGAGACCGAGCTCACCAACGACGGCATCACGGTTCCGGTCGAGGTCGACGACATCGACCACTTCGGTAACCGCCGCATCCGCACCGTCGGCGAGCTCATCCAGAACCAGGTGCGCACCGGGCTGTCGCGTATGGAGCGTGTCGTCCGGGAGCGGATGACCACGCAGGACGTCGAGGCCATCACCCCGCAGACGCTGATCAACATCCGTCCGGTCGTGGCGGCGATCCGCGAGTTCTTCGGCACCTCGCAGCTGTCGCAGTTCATGGACCAGACCAACCCACTGGCCGGGCTGACGCACAAGCGGCGGCTCAACGCGTTGGGTCCGGGCGGTCTGTCCCGTGAGCGCGCCAGCATGGAAGTCCGCGACGTCCACCCGTCGCACTACGGCCGCATGTGTCCGATCGAGACGCCGGAAGGCCCGAACATCGGCCTGATCGGTTCGCTGGCCACCTACGGGCGCATCAACGCCTTCGGCTTCATCGAGGTGCCGTACCGCCGCGTCGAGAACGGACGCGTCACCGACGACATCCACTACCTCAGCGCCGACGAAGAGGACCGCAACGTCATCGCGCAGGCCAATGCCCAGTTGCGCGAGGACGGCACGTTCGCTGAAGAGAAGGTTCTGGTCCGCAAGCGCGGCGGCGAGATCGAGGCCGTGTCGGGCGACCAGGTCGACTACATGGACGTGTCGCCGCAGCAGATGGTCTCGGTGGCCACCGCGATGATCCCGTTCCTCGAGCACGACGACGCCAACCGGGCGCTGATGGGCTCCAACATGCAACGCCAGGCCGTGCCGTTGCTGCGTGCCGAGGCGCCGCTGGTGGGTACCGGCATGGAGTCGCACGCGGCCGAGGACGCCGGCGACGTCGTCATCGCCGAGAAGGACGGCGTGGTCACCGAGATGTCGGCTGACTACATCACCGTCATGGCCGACGACGGCACGTACCAGACCTACCAATTGGCGAAGTTCCGCCGTTCCAACGCGGGCTCGTGCATCAACCAGCGTCCCATCGTCGACGAGGGGCAGCGTGTCGAGGCCGGCCAGGTCATCGCCGACGGCCCGTCCACCGACATGGGCGAGATGGCGCTGGGTAAGAACCTGCTCGTGGCGTTCATGTCCTGGGAGGGGCACAACTACGAGGACGCCATCGTCATCTCGCAGCGCCTGATCCAGGACGATGTCCTGACCTCGATCAAGATCGAGGAGCACGAGGTCGACGCGCGCGACACCAAGCTGGGTCCGGAAGAGATCACCCGCGACATCCCCAACGTCTCGGACGAGGTTCTCGCTGACCTCGACGAGCGCGGCATCATCCGGATCGGCGCGGAGGTCACCAACGGCGACATCCTGGTCGGCAAGGTCACGCCGAAGGGTGAGACCGAGCTGACGCCGGAGGAGCGCCTGCTGCGTGCCATCTTCGGTGAAAAGGCGCGCGAGGTGCGTGACACATCGCTGAAGGTTCCGCACGGTGAGTCGGGCAAGGTCATCGGCGTCCGGGTCTTCGACCGCGACGAAGGCGACGAGCTGCCTCCTGGTGTCAACCAGCTGGTCCGCGTCTACATCGCCCAGATGCGCAAGATCCAGGACGGCGACAAGCTCGCCGGCCGACACGGCAACAAGGGCGTCATCGCCAAGATCCTGCCGGTCGAGGACATGCCGTTCCTCGAGGACGGCACGCCGGTCGACATCGTGCTCAACCCGTTGGGTGTGCCCAGCCGGATGAACCTCGGCCAGGTCATGGAGACCCACCTCGGCTGGGTCGCCAAGACCGGTTGGAAGGTCGAGGGCGACGACGAGGAATGGAAGGCCAGGCTCAAGTCGATCGGTGCCAGTGAGGCGCCGGCCAACACCAACGTGGCCACTCCGGTGTTCGACGGCGCTCAGGAAGACGAGATCGCGGGTCTGCTGGCCTCGACTCTGCCCACGCGCGACGGCGACCGCCTCGTCCAGGGCAACGGCAAGGCGCAGCTGTATGACGGGCGCTCCGGCGAGCCGTTCCCGTCGCCGGTGGCTGTCGGCTACATGTACATGCTCAAGCTCAACCACCATGTCGACGACAAGATCCACGCTCGCTCGACCGGGCCGTACTCCATGGTCACCCAGCAGCCGCTGGGCGGTAAGGCACAGTTCGGTGGTCAGCGCTTCGGCGAGATGGAGGTGTGGGCGCTGCAGGCCTACGGCGCCGCCTACGCCCTGCAGGAGCTGCTGACCATCAAGTCCGACGACGTGCCCGGGCGCGTCAAGGTCTACGAGGCCATCGTCAAGGGCGAGAACATCCCGGAATCGGGGCTTCCCGAGTCGTTCAAGGTGCTCTACAAGGAGATGCAGGCCCTGTGTCTCAACGTCGAGGTGCTCTCCAGCGATGGATCTCAGATCGAGATGCGCGAAACGGACGAGGATGTCTTCCGCGCTGCGGAGGAGCTCGGTATCGACCTGTCCAGGCGTGAGCCGAGCAGTGTCGAGGAAGTGTGACGCGTAGACAACCATGACCGGCCACGGAGCGCACGGACAGTGAAAGTTGGTGGCGGGGTGAGATGCGCAGGTTTCAACGCACCACCGAAGCAGATCACCCCGCCGCCAACTCCGTGGCGTGAGCCGCACTCCGGTCACAGCATCGACGACAAACAGCGAGATACTTAGCGAGAGAAGGACACACGTGCTCGACGTCAACTTCTACGACGAGCTGCGCATCGGCCTCGCGACCGCAGACAACATCCGCGAATGGTCGCACGGCGAGGTCAAGAAGCCGGAAACCATCAATTACCGAACCCTCAAGCCGGAGAAGGACGGGCTCTTCTGCGAGAAGATCTTCGGCCCCACCCGCGACTGGGAATGCTACTGCGGCAAGTACAAGCGGGTCCGGTTCAAGGGCATCATCTGTGAGCGCTGTGGCGTCGAGGTCACGCGCGCCAAGGTGCGTCGCGAGCGCATGGGGCACATCGAGCTCGCCGCGCCGGTCACGCACATCTGGTACTTCAAGGGCGTGCCGTCTCGGCTCGGGTACCTGCTCGACCTCGCGCCGAAGGACCTCGAGAAGGTCATCTACTTCGCCGCCTACATGATCACGTGGGTCGACGAGGAGGCTCGCCACCGCGACCTGTCCTCGCTCGAGGGCCAGATCGACGTCGAGCGCAAGCAGGTCGAACAGCGCCGTGACGCCGACATCGAGGCTCGCGCGAAGAAGCTCGAAGCCGACCTCGCCGAGCTCGAGGCCGAAGGGGCCAAGGGCGACGTGCGCCGCAAGGTCAAGGAGTCGGCCGAGCGCGAGATGAGCCAGCTGCGTAAGCGCGCGGAGGCCGAGATCGACCGGCTCAACGCGGTGTGGGATCGGTTCCGCAACCTCAAGGTCCAGGACCTCGAGGGCGACGAGATGCTCTACCGCGAGATGCGTGACCGGTTCGGTCAGTACTTCCGCGGCGGTATGGGTGCCCAGGCGATCAAGGAGCGCCTCGAGACGTTCGATCTCGAGAGCGAGGCCGAGAAGCTGCGCGAGCTGATCCGTACCGGCAAGGGCCAGAAGAAGACGCGCGCCCTGAAGCGGCTCAAGGTGGTCTCGCCGTTCCTCACCACCCGTAACGACCCTCGCGGCATGGTGCTCGACGCCGTCCCGGTGATTCCGCCGGACCTGCGTCCGATGGTCCAGCTCGACGGTGGCCGCTTCGCCACCAGCGACCTCAACGACCTGTACCGGCGTGTCATCAACCGCAACAACCGGCTCAAGCGCCTGCTCGACCTCGGGGCGCCGGAGATCATCGTCAACAACGAGAAGCGGATGCTCCAAGAGTCCGTGGACGCGTTGTTCGACAACGGCCGTCGCGGCCGTCCGGTCACCGGTCCGGGCAACCGGCCGTTGAAGTCGATCTCGGACATGCTCAAGGGCAAGCAGGGCCGGTTCCGGCAGAACCTGCTGGGTAAGCGAGTCGACTACTCGGGTCGGTCGGTCATCGTCGTGGGTCCGCAGCTCAAGCTGCACCAGTGCGGCCTGCCGAAGGGCATGGCGATCGAGCTGTTCAAGCCGTTCGTCATGAAGCGTCTGGTCGACCTGTCGCACGCGCAGAACATCAAGAGCGCCAAGCGCATGGTCGAGCGGCAGCGTCCGGTCGTGTGGGATGTCCTCGAAGAGGTCATCGCCGAGCACCCGGTGCTGCTGAACCGGGCGCCCACGCTGCACCGGCTGGGTATTCAGGCTTTCGAGCCGCAGCTGATCGAGGGTAAGGCCATCCAGATCCACCCGCTGGTCTGTACGGCGTTCAACGCCGACTTCGACGGCGACCAGATGGCCGTGCACCTGCCGCTGTCGGCCGAGGCACAGGCCGAGGCGCGGATCCTCATGCTGTCCAGCAACAACATCCTCAAGCCGGCCGACGGTCGTCCCGTCACGATGCCGACACAGGACATGGTGCTGGGCATCTACTACCTGACCTCGAACCGCGAGAACCAGCTCGGCGAGGGCCGGGCGTTCTCGTCGACGGCTGAGGCCATCGCCGCGTTCGACCGGGGTGAGCTGTCGCTGCAGGCGCCGATCACCCTCCGGCTCGACGGCGTGGTCCCGCCGGCTGGTTCGTCGCTGCCGGAGGACTGGGAGCAGGGTCAGTCGTTGACCTTGCAGACGACCCTGGGCCGGGCGTTGTTCAACGAGGCGCTGCCGCCGGACTACCCGTTCGTCGACGCAGTCGTGAACAACAAGCGGCTCGGCGCGATCGTCAACGACCTGGCCGAGCGGTACCAGAAGATCCAGGTGGCCTCGACGCTGGATGCGTTGAAGGAGATCGGCTTCTACTGGGCCACCCGGTCCGGTGTGACGGTGTCCGTCGACGACGTCGTGGCGCCGGAGCAGAAGCAGAACATCCTCGAGGAGTTCGAGAGCAAGGCCGAGAAGGTCGAGCGCAACTTCGCGCGAGGCGTGATCTCCGACGGTGAGCGCCGTGAGGAGCTCATCGACATCTGGACCGACGCCACCAACGCCGTCGACGAAGCGATGCGTCGCTCGTTCACGCCCGGCAACAGCGTCGACATGATGGTCAGCTCCGGTGCGCGTGGTAACTGGATGCAGATCCGCCAGCTCGCCGGCATGCGCGGTCTCGTGGCCAACCCGAAGGGCGAGACCATTCCGCGGCCCATCAAGTCGAGCTTCCGCGAGGGGCTGTCGGTGGTGGAGTTCTTCATCTCCACCCACGGTGCCCGGAAGGGTCTGGCCGACACCGCGCTGCGGACGGCCGACTCCGGTTACCTGACTCGACGGCTGGTCGACGTCTCGCAGGACGTGATCATCCGCGAGGTCGACTGTGGCACCGACCGTGGTCTGTTGCTGCCGATCGCAGCGCCGGGTCCCGACGGGAACCTCGTGACCGACGAGCACGTCGAGACCTCGGTCTATGCTCGCTCGCTGGCTGAGGACGTCGTCGCGCCCGACGGGTCGACGGTGGCTTCGGCCGGTGACGATCTCGGCGACGTCGAGATCGGCCGCCTGGTGACGGCCGGCGTGGAGAAGGTCCGCGTGCGCAGCGTCTTGACCTGTGAGAGCAAGACCGGCGTCTGCGCGATGTGCTACGGGCGTTCGCTGGCCACCGGCCAGCTCGTCGACGTCGGCGAGGCCGTCGGCATCATCGCCGCGCAGTCGATCGGTGAGCCCGGTACCCAGCTGACCATGCGGACGTTCCACACCGGCGGTGTCGCCGGCGAGGACATCACGCACGGTCTGCCGCGTGTGGTCGAGCTGTTCGAGGCTCGGGCACCGAAGGGTAAGGCGCCGTTGGCCGAGGTCTCCGGGCGCGTGCGCATCGAAGAGGACGCCAAGGGCGCTCACGCGGTCATCGTCCCCGACGACGGCAGCGAGGAGCAGTCCTTCCCGCTGAGCCGCCGCGTGTTCGACTGGACCAACCGGCGCGCCCCGGGCATCGCCCAGTGGCGTGTGCAGGATGGCGACCATGTCGAGGTCGGCGAGCTGCTGCACTCCGGTACGGCCGACCCGCACGACGTGCTGCGGGTGCAGGGCCAGCGTGCGGTCCAGGTGTTCCTGACCGATCAGGTTCAGGAGGTCTACCGCTCGCAGGGTGTGTCGATCCACGACAAGCACATCGAGATCATCGTGCGGCAGATGCTGCGCCGGATCACGGTGCTCGAAAGCGGTGTCACCGACCTGCTGCCGGGCGAGCTCGTCGAGCGGTCGCGGTTCGAGGACGAGAACCGCCGTGCTGTCGCCGAGGGCGGCCAGCCGGCCTCGGGTCGCCCGCAGCTGATGGGTATCACCAAGGCATCGCTGGCCACGGACTCGTGGCTGTCGGCGGCGTCGTTCCAGGAGACCACTCGGGTCCTCACGGAGGCGGCCATCAACGCCAAGTCCGACCCGCTGATCGGTCTGAAGGAGAACGTCATCCTCGGTAAGCTCATCCCGGCCGGGACCGGCTTGGCCCGGTACCGCAACCTGCGGGTGGAGCCCACCGAAGAGGCGAAGGCGGCCATGTACTCCATGGTCGACTACGGCGCGGACTACTCCGACTACGAGTTCGGGCAGGGCTCCGGCGAAGCGGTCCGGCTCGAAGACTACGACTTCGGCTCCTACAGCTGAGGTCCAGGTCCGCCTAGTTCGACAACAGGGCGGTGCGATCGCGATCGGCGATCGCACCGCCCTTTTCGTCGCCGCGCCCGCGTCGGCTCGGATGGTCCGTATCGCCGTCTGCGCGGCTCATACTGATGAAGTGTCCGATCCGCGTCGGGTGTGCCGGCCGAGTCACCGTGACGCCACGGCAGGCTGAGTTGGGAGGTCATCGCTGTACGACGCCGAGCGTTTCGACAGCGCAGGTGTGGCCACGAGCATCGATCACCTGCGTCAGGCTGGCTTGCTCGGCGCCGCCGAGCCGACAGCGTTGTACCGGGAGTGGGTCTGGTGGACGTTGCCGACGGTGTCGGGTCCCCGCGACGTCGTGGCGCGCGCCCAGCAGGAAGGTGTCGAACCGACGACGTTCGAGGCGCTCGAGGCGCTGACCGTGTGGCGCGCGCCGAGCGGACGGCCGTACGTGCGGATCAGTGCCGCCGCCAGCGCCCGGCACCTGAGCCGGGTCACCGAGTTGCTCAACGGCGGTCGGCCGAGCACGACGAATCGGCGTGAACGCAACGCATGGACCTATCGGGGCCCGCTCGGCCTGACGACCGGCGACGTGGGGCTGATCCTACGCACCGGCGGAGCCGTGGTGGCCACTCCGGGCGGAACGATGATGGCGGCCGCCGGGCCCAAGATCGGGCCGGTGCCGAACGCGGTCGACATGTTCACTGCGCGCGCCGGCACCACGTGGGGGGACGTCTTCGTCGTCAACGGCTCGAATGACCAACCGGCGCGCGTTCTGTCCGAGGCGATAGAGTCCGGCCGGGCGCCGAGGGGCTCGGCTGCGCCGAGTCTGCACCGCCTGCTTCGGCACGAGAAGGTGCACTCCGAGCAGTGGGCGCGCTACGGCTTCGTCCGGTTCATCTGGGCCTACCTCGTTCGGCACAACCCGAACGACCCGTGCCGGCACCCTCTGGAGCAGGAGGCGGGCTTGGCTGACGGCGGATACCGATGCTGATCGTCGCCTCGCGCACGAGGCCATCGTCGCCTGGGCGGTCACCTCACCGGCGCGCACCGAACGGTCGCCGCCACCACGACAGGCGTGCCGACGTGACGCCGCGAGACGGCTCGGCTGGTGCAGGTGCGGCCTGCTGCGTGGGCGGCTGAGCGGCCGCACGGTCGGCGCGCCATTGGTCCACGACGGAATCGGCATCGGCCGGTCTGATCGGAATCTGCGGACCCGACGGTGCCCGCAGCCAGTCCATGATGCGCGTGTTCAGTTCGGCCACGGCATCTCGTACCTGTCGTTCCGAGCGTAAGGTGCTGACGGTCTCGCGCAGGCGGTGCTTCTCTTTGCGCAGCTTCAGCGGTGTCGGGAGGACGTCGTCGGACGACAGCCCTTCCTGGGCGAGTTTCTCACGCACCCACCACATCTCGTCGTTGGCCCGGTGCAGATTCGGCAGCGGCTTGCCGGTGCCGGGCAAGTTGTCGAACGCGCCGCGTTCCTCAGCTTCGCGGATCTGCTTGTCGATCCACGATTCGAAGCTGATTCCCGACGGTTTGCGTTCGGCCATCGAAACGGCACCTCCAGGGCGTGGCGTCGCGGCGCTGCCGGCCGGACACGCGGCGTCCCCCAATTCTATTGCGTCGCCTCCGGGCCGGCCGCACCTGCCCGCCCGTTAGCCGTGGCGGTAAACGCGCTGGTCATCGAGGCTGCGAGCAGACGACTTCGCCATGGCGTCCACGCATCGGCGGGGACCGCGTCCGGGTCGCCGGCGGCCCGGGCTGTCCGGTATGGGCGGCGTGGCGGTGGGCACCGGATGACGAGAAGCTTCGTCCTGGGTTAAGTTGTAGGGAACCCGCTGGAAATCTGATGCAGCCCGCTTTGACCTGGGTGCCCTCGAGCGGGTAATCTCAATCCTCGTGCCTGGACTGCTCCGGGCAATCCGGTGCGCCCAGCCGACGAGTTGGCCGATTTGCCGGACAGATCCACCGACCACACCGATCGGGCTCGGTCATGTGGAGCGGAATCGGGCCGACACGCCCGACCGCGGGGGTCGCAGCAGCGGCCGCCGTCGCTTCACGCCGTCAACGACCGGTGTGAACCGCAGAATCCAAACGTCGAGGCAGTTCGACACACGTTCGAGGACAACGGAGACGTAGTGCCCACGATCCAGCAGCTGGTCCGTAAGGGCCGCCAGGACAAGGTCGGCAAGAACAAGACCCCGGCGCTCAAGGGCAGCCCGCAGCGGCGTGGTGTGTGCACGCGCGTGTACACCACCACCCCGAAGAAGCCGAACTCGGCTCTGCGGAAGGTCGCCCGCGTGAAACTGACCAGCCAGATCGAGGTCACCGCCTACATCCCGGGCGTGGGCCACAACTTGCAGGAGCACTCGATGGTGCTCGTGCGTGGCGGTCGCGTGAAGGACCTGCCCGGCGTCCGTTACAAGATCGTCCGCGGTTCGCTCGACACGCAGGGCGTGAAGAACCGCAAGCAGGCGCGCAGTCGGTACGGCGCGAAGAAGGAGAAGAGCTGATGCCGCGCAAGGGCCAGGCCCCGAAGCGACCGGTCGTCGTCGACCCGGTCTACGGTTCGCCGCTGGTGACCCAGCTGGTGAACAAGGTGCTCGTCGATGGTAAGAAGTCCGTCGCCGAGAGCATCGTGCACGGTGCACTGGAGGGCTGCCGCGAAAAGACCGGTACCGACCCGGTCGTGACGCTCAAGCGCGCGCTGGACAACGTCAAGCCCACCCTCGAGGTGCGCAGCCGCCGAGTCGGTGGCGCGACCTACCAGGTGCCGATCGAGGTGCGCGCTGGGCGCAGCACCACGTTGGCGCTGCGGTGGCTGGTCAGCTACTCGCGCGCGCGGCGCGAGAAGACGATGACCGAACGACTGATGAACGAGATCCTCGACGCCTCCAACGGCCTCGGAGCCAGCGTGAAGCGCCGCGAGGACACCCACAAGATGGCCGAGTCGAACCGCGCCTTCGCGCACTACCGCTGGTAGTCCGCGCGCAGGCACCCGACGAACCCAGGAAGCGACGCACGAATGGCGACCGACCTCCGCAAAGTTGATCTGGCCAAGGTCCGCAACATCGGCATCATGGCCCACATCGACGCGGGCAAGACCACGACCACAGAGCGGATCCTCTACTACACGGGTATCAACTACAAGATCGGCGAGACCCACGAGGGTGCCGCCACGATGGACTGGATGGAGCAGGAGCAGGAGCGGGGTATCACCATCACCTCCGCTGCCACGACCTGCGAGTGGAACGACCACACCATCAACATCATCGATACCCCCGGCCACGTCGACTTCACCGTCGAGGTCGAGCGCAACCTGCGTGTCCTGGACGGCGCGGTGGCCGTCTTCGACGGGGTCGCCGGGGTCGAGCCGCAGTCGGAGACCGTGTGGCACCAGGCGGACAAGTACGGCGTTCCGCGGATGTGCTTCGTCAACAAGCTCGACCGTACGGGCGCTGAGTTCCACCGCTGCGTGGACATGATCGTCACGCGTCTCAACGCGACGCCGCTGGTTCTCCAGCTGCCGATCGGCGTCGAGGCGGACTTCCGCGGACTGGTCGACCTCGTCCGGATGAAGGCCCTGATCTGGTCGCCGGACACGCCGCTGGGGGAGATGTACGACACCGTCGACATCCCCGACACGCACATCGAGGCCGCGGCCGAGTGGCGCGACAAGCTGCTCGAGACCCTCGCGGAGAACGACGAAGCGATGATGGAGCTCTACCTGGACGGCAAGGAGCCGTCGGAGGAGGAGCTCAAGGCGGCGATCCGTCGCGCCACCATCGCCAACAGCGTCACCCCGGTGCTGTGCGGTTCGGCGTTCAAGAACAAGGGCGTGCAGCCGATGCTCGACGCCGTCGTCGACTACCTGCCCTCGCCGAAGGACGTCGGCGCAGTGCAGGGTCACGCGATGAACGACGAGGACGAAATCATCGAGCGCGAGCCCGATGAGGACGCCCCGTTGTCGTCGTTGGCGTTCAAGATCATGGCCGACCCGCACCTGGGCAAGCTCACGTTCGTCCGGATGTACTCCGGCACGCTCACCGCCGGCACTCAGGTGCTCAACAGCACCAAGGGCCACAAGGAGCGCATCGGCAAGATCTACCGGATGCACGCGAACAAGCGTGAAGAGATCACGCGCGCGAGCGCCGGGCAGATCGTCGCCGTCATGGGCCTGAAGAACACCACGACGGGTGACACGCTGTCCGACGCCAACCAGCCGGTGATCCTGGAGTCGATGAAGTTCCCGGCCCCGGTCATCCACGTGGCCATCGAGCCGAAGACGAAGGGCGACCAGGACAAGCTGTCCACGGCGATCCAGCGGCTGGTCGAAGAAGACCCGACCTTCCAGGTCCGCACGGACGAGGAGACCGGGCAGACGGTCATCTCCGGGATGGGCGAGCTCCACCTCGAGGTGTTCGTCGACCGGATGAAGCGCGAGTTCAAGGTCGAGGCCAACATCGGTAAGCCGCAGGTGGCCTACCGCGAGACCATTCGCCGCAAGGTCGAGAAGGTCGAGTACACCCACAAGAAGCAGACCGGTGGTTCGGGCCAGTTCGGCCGCGTCATCATCGACATCGAACCCACCGGTGGTGACGGCGATGGCGGATACGAGTTCGTCAACAACGTCACCGGTGGCCGCATCCCGCGGGAGTACATCCCGTCGGTGGACGAGGGCTGCCAGGAGGCCATGGAACACGGTGTGGTCGCCGGATACCCGCTGGTCGACGTCAAGGTCACGCTGCAGGACGGCGCGTATCACGACGTCGACTCGTCGGAGCTGGCATTCAAGATCGCCGGTTCCATGGCGTTCAAAGAGGCTGCGCGGCGCGCGGACCCGGTTCTGCTCGAGCCGGTGTTCGCGGTCGAGGTGACCACCCCGGAGGAGTACATGGGTGACGTCATCGGCGACCTCAACTCCCGCCGTGGCCAGGTGCAGGCCATGGAGGAACGTGCCGGCCAGCGCATCATCAAGGCGCTGGTCCCGCTGTCGGAGATGTTCGGCTACGTCGGTGACCTCCGCAGCAAGACCCAGGGCCGGGCGAGCTACTCGATGCACTTCGACTCCTATGCCGAAGTGCCTCGTAACGTGGCTGAGGAAATCATCAAGAAGGCCCGGGGCGAGTGATCGTCTCCGGGGTACCTTCTCCCGGCCGGCAACACGTAGGCACACCCGACCAAAAGAAAAACCAGCCGAGCGCACCGTTCGCGGGACATCGGCAACGTACGAGTCCTAACAGGAGGACCCACAGTGGCTAAGGCGAAGTTCGAGCGGACCAAGCCGCACGTCAACATCGGTACCATCGGGCACGTCGACCACGGTAAGACGACGCTGACCGCGGCGATCACGAAGGTGCTGCACGACAAGTTCCCGGACCTGAACGACGCGTCGCAGTTCGACGACATCGACAAGGCGCCGGAAGAGAAGCAGCGCGGCATCACGATCAACATCTCGCACGTCGAGTACCAGACCGAGCGGCGCCACTACGCGCACGTCGACGCTCCCGGTCACGCCGACTACGTGAAGAACATGATCACCGGCGCTGCGCAGATGGACGGCGCCATTCTGGTCGTCGCCGCGACCGACGGCCCGATGCCGCAGACCAAGGAGCACGTGCTGCTGGCCCGTCAGGTCGGCGTGCCGTACATCCTGGTCGCGCTGAACAAGGCCGACATGGTCGACGACGAGGAGATCATGGAGCTCGTCGAGATGGAGGTCCGTGAGCTGCTCAGCGAGCAGGACTTCGACGGCGACAACGCTCCGGTGGTCAAGGTCTCCGCGCTCAAGGCGCTCGAGGGCGACCCGGAGTGGGTCAAGTCCGTCGAGGAGCTCATGGACGCTGTCGACGCCAACATCCCGGACCCGGTGCGCGACATCGAGAAGCCGTTCCTCATGCCGATCGAGGACGTCTTCACCATCACCGGGCGCGGCACGGTCGTCACCGGCCGGGTCGAGCGCGGCGTGCTGAAGGCCAACGAAGAGGTCGAGCTCGTCGGTATCCGTCCGGGCCCGGCGCAGAAGACCACGGTCACCGCGGTCGAGATGTTCCGCAAGACGCTGGACGAGGCTCGTGCGGGTGAGAACGTCGGTCTGCTGCTGCGTGGTACGAAGCGCGAAGACGTCGAGCGCGGCATGGTCGCCGTGAAGCCCGGCACCACCACGCCGCACACCAACTTCGAGGCGCAGGTCTACATTCTCGGCAAGGACGAGGGCGGGCGGCACACGCCGTTCTTCAACAACTACCGTCCGCAGTTCTACTTCCGCACGACCGACGTCACCGGCGTCGTGACGCTGCCGGAAGGCACCGAGATGGTCATGCCCGGCGACAACACCACCATGTCGGTCGAGCTGATCCAGCCGGTCGCCATGGAGGAGAACCTCAAGTTCGCCATCCGTGAGGGTGGGCGGACGGTCGGCGCCGGTCACGTCACGAAGATCATCAAGTAGGTTCGTCAGGTGAAGGGCGGCCGGGGCCGCAGTCAGCGGCAACCGACCGCCCTTCACGCACGAGTTGGTTTGGTCAGCACGGCGACGCGAACAGCATCGTCCTGATCAGACCGGCTCGCCCGATTGGCCAGAGGCCGATCCCGTCTGGCATACTGTTCAGGTTGCTCGGTGGTGGGCGACGTCAGGGCTATGCGCCCAGAGTCGGCAAGGTCCGACTCCCTCGGCGTCGAACTCCGTCATGCAGGCTCGGCCACGAGGTGGCCGGGTCGGCTCCTCCAGAAGAACCCCTCGACTCGAAGCGTGTCGTCGAGCCGTGCCTTGTGCCGGATCGCGACACGCCCGACCGCGGGGGTCGGTCGGGCGGGGCGCCTGGCCAGTGTTTCGGTCAGATCGGATCTCAAGCAGTGCGAAGAGTGAGGACGACAAGCAGCCATGGCGGGACAGAAGATCCGCATCCGGCTCAAGGCCTATGACCACGAGGTCATCGACACGTCGGCGCGCAAGATCGTCGACACGGTGACGCGCACCGGCGCGGTGGTCGCAGGCCCGGTGCCGCTGCCTACCGAGAAGAACGTGTACTGCGTCATCCGGTCGCCGCACAAGTACAAGGACAGCCGCGAGCACTTCGAGATGCGCACACACAAGCGGCTGATCGACATCATCGACCCCACGCCGAAGACGGTCGACTCGCTGATGCGCCTCGACTTGCCGGCCGGTGTCGACATCGAGATCAAGCTCTAAGGGACGCGCGAACGATGACTACAGAGACGACAGGCGCGGCTCGACGCGTTGTTCGTGGGCTGCTCGGCGAGAAGCTCGGCATGACCCAGGTATGGGACGAGAACAATCGCGTCGTGCCCGTCACCGTGGTCAAGGCCGGGCCTTGTGTGGTGACCCAGGTGCGCACGCCGGAGAAGGACGGATACGACGCGGTGCAGATCGCGTTCGGTGCGCCGAACCCGCGCAAGGTGACCAAGCCCGCGCAGGGACACTTCGACAAGGCGGGAGTCACCGCGCGCCGGCACATCGCCGAGGTGCGCACAGCTGACGCCTCGGAGTACACGCTCGGTCAGGAGCTGACCGCCGAGGTGTTCGAGGCCGGCGAGCTGGTCGACGTGACGGGTACGACCAAGGGCAAGGGCTTCGCCGGTGCCATGAAGCGCCACGGCTTCGGTGGCTTGCGCGCCTCGCACGGTGTGCACGGCAAGCACCGCTCGCCGGGCGCCATCGGCGGCGCCGCCACGCCGGGCCGGGTGTTCAAGGGTAAGAAGCTGCCCGGGCGGATGGGCGGCGAGCGCGTCACCACGATGAACGTGTCGGTGCACGCCGTTGACGCCGAGAAGGGCGTGCTGCTGCTCAAGGGCGCGGTTCCCGGCCCCGACGGTGGCTTGGTGTTCGTCCGCACGGCGGCGAAGGGAGAGACGAAGAAATGAGTACCGTCTCCGTTCTGGACCCGAAGGGCGCCGCGGACGGCACGGTCGAACTGCCGGCCGAGATCTTCGACGTCCAGGTGAACGTGCCGCTGATCCACCAGGTCGTGGTGGCACAGTTGGCGGCGGCCCGGCAGGGTACCCATGCGACCAAGACCCGCGGCCAGGTCGCGGGTGGCGGTGCGAAGCCTTATCGGCAGAAGGGCACCGGCCGCGCCCGGCAGGGCTCGATCCGTGCGCCGCAGTTCACCGGCGGTGGCATCGTGCACGGCCCGCAGCCGCGTAGTTACGCCCAGCGCACGCCGAAGAAGATGAAGGCCGCCGCGCTGCGCGGGGCGCTGTCGGACCGGGCCCGCCACGGGCGGGTCCACGTGGTCGCGCGCTTCGTCGACGGCGACACGCCTTCGACGAAGACCGCCATGGCCACGCTGCAGAACCTGACCGAGCGCAAGAACGTGCTCGTCGTGGTCGAGCGCGGCGACGAACTGAGCGTGAAGAGCCTGCGCAACGTGCCGCAGGTGCACCTGATCGTCGCCGACCAGCTCAACACGTACGACGTGCTGTGCGCCGACGACGTGGTGTTCACCCAGGACGCTCTGAACGCTTTCGTGGCCGGGCACGCTCGGACGGCCAAGGCTGAGGAGGAGGCCAAGTGAGCACCATCAAGGATCCTCGCGACATCCTGCTCGTCCCGGTCGTGTCCGAGAAGAGTTACGGGCTGCTCGACGAGAACAAGTACACCTTCGTGGTCGCACCCCATGCGAACAAGACCGAGATCAAGATCGCTGTCGAGAAGGTGTTCAACGTCAAGGTCACCGGCGTCAACACGCACAACCGCCAGGGCAAGCGCCGCCGGACCCGCTTCGGTGTGGGCAAGCGGCCGGACACCAAGCGCGCGATTGTGACCGTGGCCGAGGGCCAGCGCATCGACATCTTCTCCGGCCCGGTCGGCTGAGCCAGGGCCGAGGATACGAGTATCGAGGTTACGACGAATGGCAATCCGAAAGTACAAGCCGACGACACCGGGCCGGCGTGGCTCCAGCGTCGCCGACTTCGTCGAGATCACCCGATCCGAGCCGGAGAAGTCGCTCGTGCGGCCGCTGCCCAAGAAGGGCGGGCGGAACAGCTCCGGGCGAATCACGACCAGGCATCAGGGTGGCGGCCACAAGCGCCAGTACCGGGTCATCGACTTCCGCCGTGCGGACAAGGACGGCGTGCCGGCCAAGGTCGCGCACATCGAGTACGACCCCAACCGCACGTCGCGGATCGCGCTGCTGCATTACGCCGACGGCGACAAGCGCTACATCCTCGCGCCGACGCGGCTGCGGCAGGGTGCGCGCATCGAGGCCGGTCCCAGCGCCGACATCAAGCCCGGCAACAATCTGCCGCTGCGCAACATCCCGGTCGGTACGGTCGTGCACGCGATCGAGCTGCGGCCCGGTGGCGGCGCGAAGATCGCGCGTTCGGCCGGTTCCAGCGTCCAGCTGGTGGCCAAGGAAGGCACGTGGGCGCAGTTGCGGATGCCTTCGGGTGAGATCCGCAACGTCGACGCGCGCTGCCGTGCGACGGTGGGCGAGGTCGGCAACTCCGAACACTCGAACATCCACTGGGGCAAGGCCGGCCGGTCGCGCTGGAAGGGCAAGCGGCCCTCGGTGCGCGGTGTGGCGATGAACCCGGTCGACCACCCGCACGGTGGTGGCGAGGGCAAGACGTCGGGCGGTCGGCACCCGGTCAACCCGGCGGGTATGCCTGAGGGCCGCACCCGCAAGAAGAACAAGCCGAGCAACCGTCAGATCGTCCGTCGCCGCAAGACCGGCAAGAAGCGCTGAGTGCAGGAGTCGTAGAGATGCCGCGTAGCCTGAAAAAGGGCCCCTTCATCGACGAGCACCTGGCCAAGAAGGTCGAGGCGCAGAACGATAAGGGCACGAAGAACGTCATCAAGACCTGGTCTCGGCGCTCGATGATCGTGCCGGACATGATCGGTCACACGATCGCGGTGCACGACGGTCGTAAGCACGTCCCGGTGTTCATCACCGAGGCGATGGTCGGGCACAAGCTCGGCGAGTTCGCCCCCACGCGAACGTTCAAGGGCCACGAGAAGGACGACCGCCGCGCTCGGCGCCGGTGACGTCCACCACGAGTCAACTACAGGAGTCAACGATGGAAGCCAGGGCTCAAGCGCGGTTCGTCCGTGTCACGCCCACGAAGGCGCGCCGTGTGGTGGACCTCATCCGTGGCATGGACGTCGACGAGGCGTCGGCGCTGTTGAGGTTCGCCCCGCAGGCCGCTGCGGTACCGGTGCGCAAGGTGCTCGAGAGCGCGGCCGCCAATGCCGACGACCTCACCGGCACGCCGCGTGAGGCGCTCACTGTCGCCGAGGCGTACGTGGACGAGGGGCCGACGATGAAGCGGTTCCGTCCGCGGGCGCACGGCCGGGCGAGCCGGATCAACAAGCGGACGTGTCACATCACGGTCGTCGTCGACCGGAAGCCGTCGGCGAGCGACGACACACCGGCCGGTGCGGGCAAGCGTGCCTCGGCCGGTTCGAGAGGAGGGACCCGCTAGTGGGTCAGAAGATCAACCCGCACGGGTTCCGGCTCGGCGTTTCCACCGACCACAAGAGCCGGTGGTTCGCCGACAGCACCACGAAGGGTCAGCGCTACCGCGACTACATCGCTGAAGACGTCGCGATCCGGAAGCTGATGACCGACGGCATGGAGCGCGCGGGTATCTCGCACGTGGACATCGAGCGGACCCGCGACCGGGTGCGTGTCGACATCCACACCGCCCGGCCGGGCATCGTCATCGGCCGCCGCGGCGTCGGCGCGGACCGGCTGCGCTCGGAGCTCGAGAAGCTGACGGGCAAGCAGGTCCAGATGAACGTCCTCGAGGTGAAGCAGCCCGAGATCAACGCTCAGCTGGTCGCGCAGGGCGTGGCCGAGCAGCTCTCGGCTCGCGTGGCGTTCCGTCGCGCGATGCGTAAGGCGCTGCAGACCACCATGCGGGCCGGTGCCAAGGGTGTGCGGATTCAGTGCTCGGGCCGCCTGGGCGGTGCGGAGATGAGCCGCTCGGAGTTCTACCGCGAGGGCCGCGTGCCGCTGCACACGTTGCGTGCCGATGTCGACTACGGCTTCTACGAGGCCCGGACGACCTTCGGCCGCATCGGCGTGAAGGTCTGGATCTACAAGGGCGACGTCAGCGGTTCGCGTTCGGAGCGGGCGGCCGAGCAGGCTGCTCAGGCTCGCGCGCAGCAGGGACGTCGTCGTCCGGAGCGCCGCCGGCCGACCCGCGGCGGTGGCGGCGGCGAGCGCAGTGAGGCCGCAGCGGCGGCACCTGAGGCTCCTGCCGAGGTCACCGAAGCGGCGCAGGCTGCCGAGGCACCTGTGGCCGAAGCGACCCAGCCTGCGCAGCCCGCGCCTGAGGCGCCCGCCACGACCGAGACCGGCAGCGGGCAGGAGGGTTGAGTCATGCTGATCCCCCGCAAGATCAAGTACCGCAAGCAGCACCACCCCAAGCGGCGTGGGCTGGCCAAGGGCGGCACGTCGCTGGCCTTCGGTGAGTACGGTATCCAGGCTGTCGAAGGTCACTACGTGACCAACCGGCAGATCGAGGCCGCTCGTATCGCCATCACCAGGCACATCCGTCGTGGCGGCAAGGTGTGGATCAACATCTACCCGGACCGCCCGCTGACGAAGAAGCCGGCCGAGACCCGCATGGGTTCCGGTAAGGGTTCGCCGGAGTGGTGGGTGGCGAACGTGAAGCCGGGCCGAGTGATGTTCGAGCTGTCCTACCCGAACGAGGACGTGGCTCGGGAAGCTCTCACGCGTGCGATCCACAAGCTGCCGATGAAGGCTCGCATCGTCGCACGCGAGGCAGGTGAAGGGTAATGGCGATCGGTTCGAAGAATCTCGACGCGGCGTCGTTGCGCGAACGCTCGGACGCCGAGCTCCTCGAGGAGCTGCGCGAGGCCAAGGAGACCCTGTTCAACCTCCGGTTCCAGGGCGCCACCGGCCAGCTGGAGAGTCACGGCCGGCTCAAGGCCGTCCGGCGCGACATCGCGCGCATCTACACGGTGATGCGCGAGCGCGAGCTCGGCATCGTCAGCGTGGTCGAAGGATCGACCGACGGAAAGTCCTCGGCCGGTGATGCCTCGTGAGCCCGACGAGCAAGGAAGACAACGTGAACGAGAACTCGGACACACCGGTGCTGGACACCGCGGCCGCGGCTGCGGAAGCGGCGGCGACCGGCGAGATCGCGCCGTCGGCGGCGCAGAGCGCCACGCCGGGCCGTGGGTACCGCAAGGTCCGTCAGGGCCGCGTGGTCAGCGACAAGATGGACAAGACCGTGGTCGTGTCCGTCGAGGACCGCTTCAAGCACCGGATGTACGGCAAGGTCATCCGGCGTGCCAGCAAGCTGAAGGCGCACGACGAGCAGAATGCCGCCGGGGTGGGTGACCGGGTCTTGTTGATGGAGACCCGGCCGCTGTCGGCGACGAAGCGCTGGCGCGTCGTGGAGATCATCGAGAAGGCGAAGTAGGAGCGAGATGATTCAGCAGGAGTCGCGACTTCGCGTCGCCGACAACACGGGTGCCAAGGAGATCTTGTGCATCCGTGTCCTCGGCGGCTCCGGCCGGCGCTACGCCGGTATCGGCGACGTCATCGTGGCGACCGTCAAGGACGCCATCCCCGGCGGGGGCGTGAAGAAGGGTGAAGTCGTCAAGGCCGTGGTCGTGCGGACCGTGAAGGAGCGCCGCCGGCCGGACGGCTCCTACATCCGCTTCGACGAGAACGCGGCAGTGATCATCAGGGACGGCGGTGACCCACGCGGTACGCGCATCTTCGGGCCCGTCGGCCGTGAACTGCGGGACAAGCGCTTCATGCGCATCATCTCGCTCGCGCCGGAGGTGTTGTGAGCCAATGCGCATCAAGAAAGGTGACAAGGTCGTCGTCACCGCGGGCAAGGACAAGGGTGTCGTCGGCAAGGTGATCGCGGCCTACCCCAAGGACGAGCGGGTGCTCGTCGAGGGTGTCAACCGCATCACCAAGCACACCAAGCCGACGCAGACCGCCCGGGGAACGCAGCAGTCCGGCGGGATCGTGCACCAGGAGGCGCCGGTTCACGTCTCCAACGTGGCGCTCGCGGTCGAGGTCGACGTCGACGGCAAGAAGAAGACGGTCGGTAGCCGTGTCGGGTACCGATTCGACGACAACGGCAACAAGGTCCGGTACGCCAAGCGCACCGGTGAGGAAATCTGATGACAATGACGGATGCGCCCGCCCGCGCTGTTCCACGGCTCAAGCAGCGCTACCGCGACGAGATCATCGCAGGGCTGCGCGAGCAGTTCGACATCGCGAACATCATGCAGGTGCCCACGGTGGCGAAGGTTGTCGTCAACATGGGTGTCGGCGAAGCTGCTCGCGACGCGAAGCTGATCGAGGGCGCGGTGAACGACCTGGCCACGATCACCGGGCAGAAGCCGGCGGTCACCAAGGCGCGCAAGTCCATCGCGCAGTTCAAGCTGCGTGAAGGGATGCCGATCGGGGCCCACGTCACCCTGCGGGGCGACCGGATGTGGGAGTTCCTCGACCGGCTGGTCACGATCGCGCTCCCGCGGATCAGGGACTTCCGTGGCTTGTCGCCGCGCCAGTTCGACGGTCGTGGCAACTACACGTTCGGTCTCAACGAGCAGTCGGTGTTCTACGAGATCGACCAGGACCGAATCGATCGGGTGCGCGGCATGGACATCACCGTGGTCACCACCGCGACCGACGACGACCAGGGGAGGGAGCTGTTGCGGCGGCTCGGCTTCCCGTTCAAGGAGCAGTGACGAGGTGAGCGAGCAGAGTGGTCGGCGAGGAACGAGCCGCCCGCGGAGCAAGCGAACCGAGGAACGCGACCCGATGACACAGGAGCAGTGACGTGGCGAAGAAGGCGCTGATCAACAAGGCGCAGCGCAAGCCGAAGTTCGCGGTGCGTGCCTACACACGTTGCCAGAAGTGTGGACGCCCGCACTCGGTGTACCGCAAGTTCGGTCTGTGCCGGGTCTGCCTGCGCGAAATGGCTCATCGCGGTGAGCTGCCGGGCGTGACGAAGTCCAGCTGGTAGACCATCCCATCTCATCGCCGTAGGTCCTCTCGTGAGCGAACGGGAGGAAACCCCGGCGGGAAAGTGGTTACGAATCCATGACCATGACCGATCCGATCGCAGACATGCTGACCCGTCTGCGTAATGCGAACTCGGCGCACCACGAGACCGTGGCGATGCCGTACAGCAAGATCAAGGCACACATCGCTGAGATCCTCAAGCAAGAGGGCTACATCGCCGGGTACTCCGTAGAGGAGCCGACCGAGCCGGGCAAGGGCGCGGTGGGTAAGTCGCTCGTACTGGAGTTGAAGTACGGCCCGTCGCGGGAGCGCTCCATCGCCGGCGTCCGGCGCGTGAGCAAGCCGGGGCTGCGGGTCTATGCCAAGGCCAACAACATGCCGAAGGTGCTCGGTGGCCTGGGCGTCGCGATCATTTCGACGTCGCAGGGGCTGCTGACCGCACGTGCGGCCTCCAAGCAGGGTGTGGGCGGGGAAGTCCTCGCTTACGTCTGGTAACGGGAAGGAGCAGAGAAGACATGTCGCGTATCGGCAAGCTCCCGATTCCCGTTCCTGCGGGGGTCGACGTCGCCGTCGACGGCAGCGACGTGACGGTGAAGGGCCCGAAGGGCACGCTGAGCCGTACGTTGCCGGAGATGATCGAACTGCATCGTTCCGACGACGGCGCCATCGAGGTTCGCCGCCCGGACGACGAGCAGGAGAGCCGGGCCATGCACGGACTCAGCCGCACGCTGGTGTCGAACATGGTCACCGGGGTCACCGAGGGCTACGAGAAGAAGCTCGAGATCGTGGGTGTCGGGTACCGCGTCACGGCCAAGGGCAAGGACCTCGAGTTTGCGCTCGGGTTCAGCCACCCGATCCTGTTCGAGGCGCCCGAGGGCATCACGTTCGCCGTCGAGTCTCCGACGAAGTTCGCTGTTCAGGGCATCGACAAGCAACAGGTCGGCCATGTCTCGGCCAAGATCCGTGGTCTTCGCCCACCGGAGCCGTACAAAGGCAAGGGCGTGCGCTACGAGGGCGAGCGGGTCCGGCGCAAGGTCGGAAAGGCTGGGAAGTAAACCATGGGCATCGCGATCAATCGCCAGGTCCATCGCGGCGAGAAGACCGCCGCGCGCAACCGGCGGCATCTGCGGGTGCGCAAGAAGATCAGCGGCACGACCACTCGGCCGCGGCTGGTCGTCACTCGCTCGCTGCGGCACATGGTGGCCCAGGTCGTCGACGACACCACCGGACGCACGCTGGCGTCGGCGTCCAGCATGGAAAGCGACCTGCGGGCGTCGAGCGACGACAAGACCGCCAAGGCGCGCCGGGTGGGCGAACTCGTGGCCGAGCGCGCCAAGGAGGCCGGTGTCGAAGCTGTGGTGTTCGACCGAGCCGGCAACCAGTACCACGGCCGGGTGGCCGCGGTGGCTGACGGCGCACGTGACCACGGACTGAAACTGTGACATTCGCGCCGGCACATTCGCGCCCTCGACGGGGGTACGTGTCTCGGGCGCTACGTTTGCGAGAGGATAGAGGACATCATGGCTGAACCCCAGCGCCGCGGTGGTGGCGCCGGTGGCGAGCGCCGCGATCGCCGTGACCGTCGCGACCGCGACAGCCGTCGCGGCGGCGACGCGGACAAGACCAATTACATCGAGACCGTGGTCGGCATCAACCGGGTGGCCAAGGTCCACCAGGGCGGTCGTCGCTTCAGCTTCACAGCCCTGGTGGTCGTGGGCGACGGGGACGGAACCGTCGGTGTCGGTTACGGCAAGGCCAAGGAGGTGCCCTCGGCTATCGCCAAGGGCGTCGAGGAAGCCAAGAAGCAGTTCTTCCGGGTGCCGCGCATCCAGGGGACCATCCCGCACCCGGTGCAGGGTGAGAAGGCTGCCGGCATCGTCCTCCTGCGTCCGGCCTCACCGGGTACCGGTGTGATCGCCGGCGGGCCGGTGCGTGCCGTGCTCGAGGCCGCGGGCATCCACGATGTCCTCAGCAAGTCGCTCGGTTCGACGAACGCGATCAACATCGTGCACGCGACGATCACGGCGCTCAAGAGCCTCGAGCCGCCCGAGAAGGTGGCGGCCCGGCGTGGTCTCGCACTCGAGGATGTTGCGCCTGCGGCGATGCTGCGGGCGAGGGCGGAGGCCGGTGCGTGAGCGAAGCCAAGAAGCTGAGGATCCGTCAGGTCCGCAGCCGGATCGGCGGAACATCGTCGCAGCGTGACACGTTGCGCTCACTGGGTCTCCGGCGTATCGGCCACGAGGTCGTCAAGGACGATCGGCCCGAGATCCGCGGCATGGTGCGGACGGTGGCTCACCTCGTCTCGGTCGAAGCGATCTCTGCCGCCGAGGCCAGCAACGACACAGTGCAGGAGAGTGACCAGCGATGAGCAACTCGCCGTTGAAGCCGCATCACCTGCGGCCGGCTCCCGGCGCCAAGACCGCGAAGACGCGGGTGGGCCGAGGCGAGGCGTCGAAGGGTAAGACGGCCGGGCGCGGTACCAAGGGCACCAAGGCTCGGTACCAGGTTCCCGCCAACTTCGAGGGCGGGCAGCTTCCGCTGCACATGCGCCTGCCGAAGCTCAAGGGGTTCAAGAACCCGTTCCGGGTCGAGTACCAGGTGGTGAACCTCGACAAGCTCGCCGCGTTGTACCCCGACGGCGGCGAGGTCACGGTCGAGGACCTCGTGGCGAAGGGCGCTGTGCGCAGTGGCCAGCAGGTCAAGATCCTCGGCACCGGTGATGTCTCGGTTGCGCTTCAGGTGAACGCCCATGCGTTCTCGGAGAGCGCGGAAGAGAAGATCACGGCAGCCGGCGGCACGGCCACTCGGCTGTAGTTTCGACCGATGCCGGTGCGCAACGACGATCTTGCCGATGCGCTTGCGGTCCGTCTCGGACGGCGAGCGCCTCGGGGAGGTCGGTGTGCCGGTGGTGTTAACGTCTGTGAGTTGACTTACCGACCACTGTGCCGGCACACCTCGCGACGCCGGTATCGCAGGAGGCCCTGAAGTGCTCAGAGTGTTCGCGCAGGCTTTTCGTACCCCTGACCTGCGCCAGAAATTACTGTTCACGCTGGGCATCATCGCGATCTTCCGGCTCGGTTCGGTCGTGCCCACGCCCGGTGTCGACGTCGCCGCGGTCCGCAACTGCGTGGACCTGGCCGGGAACGAGGGCATCTACGGGATGCTCAATCTGTTCTCCGGTGGAGCGATGCTCCAGCTGGCGGTGTTCGCCCTCGGCATCATCCCGTACATCACCGCCGCCATCATCTTCCAGCTGCTCACGGTCGTCATTCCGCGCATCGAGGCGTTGCGCAAGGAGGGCCAGTCCGGGCAGGCGCAGATCACGCAGTACACGCGGTACCTCACCATCGGCCTGGCGCTGCTGCAGTCGACCACGATCATCACGCTCGCCCGGCGGGGTCAGTTCTTCCCGAACTGCCCCGAGGAGGTCCTGGCTGACGACTCGCTGGGCACGGTGGCGATCATGATCGTCACGATGACCGCCGGTACCGGCGTCGTGATGTGGCTCGGTGAGCTCATCACCGACCGCGGCGTCGGCAACGGCATGTCGTTGCTGATCTTCACCCAGATCGTGGCCAGTGTGCCGGGCATGTTCTGGAGCATCCAGCAGAGCCGTGGCTGGGCGATCTTCGGCATCGTGGTGGTCGTCGGACTGATCGTCATCGCGTTGATCGTGTTCGTCGAGCAGTCTCAGCGCCGTATCCCGGTGCAGTACGCCAAGCGGATGGTCGGGCGGAAGATGTACGGCGGGTCGTCGACGTACATCCCGTTGAAGATCAACCAAGCCAACGTCATCCCGGTGATCTTCGCTTCGTCCCTGCTGTACATCCCGTTGCTGGCGGCACAGTTCAACCAGACGACGAGCTGGGGACTGTGGATCCAGGACAACTTCACCAGGGGTTCGCACCCGCTGTACATCGCGTTCTACTTCTTCCTGATCGTCGGGTTCACCTTCTTCTACGTGTCCATCACGTTCAACCCGAAGGACATCTCCGACAACATGAAGCGGTACGGCGGCTTCGTTCCCGGTATCCGTGCCGGTCGAGCGACGGAGGAGTACCTGTCCTACGTCCTCAACCGCATCACCTCGGCCGGTGCGATCTATCTCGCCTTGGTGGCACTGTTGCCGCTGCTGGCGTTCAACGCCATCAACCCTGCCGGTGACGGCGGGCAGGCGTTCAACAACATGTTCGGCGGCACGAGCATCCTGATCATGGTCGGCGTCGGACTCCAGACGGTGCAGCAGATCGAGAGCCAGCTGCAGCAGCGCAACTACGAGGGGTTCCTCCGGTGACGCGAATTCTGATCATGGGCCCGCCAGGTGCGGGCAAGGGGACCCAGGCGGAGTTGCTCGCCAAGCGGCTGGGCATCCCGGCCATCTCGACCGGAGACATCTTCCGCGCCAACATCTCCGCTGGAACACCGCTGGGCGTCGAGGTCAAGCGCTACCTCGACGCCGGAGAGTACGTGCCGGACTCCATCACCAATGAGATGGTGCGTGGCCGGCTGGCCGAGCCGGACGCCGCCGACGGCTTTCTGCTCGACGGTTATCCGCGCACCCTGGCCCAGGTCGAGTTCCTCGACGGTGTTCTCGCCGAGTCGGGCACCCAGCTCGACCGGGTCATCGAGTTGACCGTCGACGTCGACGAAGTCGTGCAGCGGTTGCACAAGCGGGCGATGGAAGCCGGCCGCAGCGACGACAGCGAAGAGGTGATCCGGCGCCGCCAAGAGGTCTACCTGGAAGAGACGGCGCCGCTGATCGCGGTCTACTCCGAACGCGGGCTGGTCGCCAAGGTCGACGGTATGGGCACCGTCGACGAGGTGGCTGCGCGCGTAGCCGATGCCGTCTCTGAGCCGTTCCAGCGCTGACCGGCTGTGTCAAGCCGGTCCGTGTTGAATCATGATCGAGATCAAGACACCGGCTGAGGTCGCGAAGATGCGGCGGGCCGGAATCGTGGTGGCCGAGATCCACGCGGTGCTGCGCGAGCAGATCCAGCCGGGCGTCACGCCGCGAGACCTCGACGAGATCGCCCGCCGCGAGTTGCGCGAGCGCGGCGCGACGTCGAACTTCCTGGGTTACGGGGGGTTCCCAGCCACGGTGTGCGTGTCGGTGAACGACGTCGTCGTGCATGGCATCCCTGACGACGTCGCGTTCCGCGACGGTGACATCGTCTCGCTCGACTTCGGCGCCGTCGTCGACGGTTGGCACGGTGACGCCGCGGTGACAGTGCCGGTGGGCACGGTGACCGATGACGTCGCGGAGCTGCTGAGCGTGTGCGAAGACGCGTTGTGGGCGGGGATCGCGGCGATGCGCAGCGGCCGGCGCGTCCGCGACATCGGGGCCGCTGTGGAGAAGACCGTGCGCTCCAGGGGCGACTACGGGCTGGTCGAAGAATACGGCGGACACGGCATCGGGACCGCCATGCACCAGGACCCGCATGTGTTGAACTACCGCACGCGGGCGCGTGGGCCCAAGCTGGTGCCGGGCCTGTGCCTGGCCATCGAGCCGATGATCACCTTGGGCTCGCCGGCCACTCACACCCTCGCCGACCAGTGGACGGTCAAGACCGACGACGGTTCGTGGGCGGCGCATTTCGAGCACAGTGTCGCGGTCACCCCCGAGGGCCCGCTCGTGCTGACGGCACTCGACGCCGGCGTCGAGCGGCTGAGCGCGCTGGGTGTGTCGACACCCGGTGCGTCCCTGTCCGATCTCTGGTGAGCGGATCGGGGACGATTGGGGGGTTACCCTGATGGCCCTGGTGACCTCGTCGGCGGATACTTGGCGATATGGCTGACCGGCACGAGATGCGAGCTGCCGATTCCGACCGTGAGCGCGTCACCGAGATTCTCCGCGACGCGCACGGTGAGGGGCGGTTGCGCCAGGACGAGCTGCTCGCGCGGATCGAGCTCGCCTACAACGCTCGCACGTACAGCGAGCTTGATCAGCTCATCGCCGATCTTCCCGTTCAGCCTCGTCAGGCCACGGCGCCGGCCCGTCCGGTATCGGTCACGCCACCGGCCAACCGCGGCGGCACGATGCGCCGGCTGGTGCGCGGCACGCTCAACGCGGCGTGGTGGTTCTACGGCGTAGCCGTGGCGATCAACTTGACGGTCTGGTTGCTGGTCAGCATGGGCGACGGCTTCCCCGAATACTTCTGGCCCGCCTGGGTGGCAGGCCCCTGGGGCGTGGTGCTCGCCACCGCGGAGTTGACCTACCGTAGGCGTACGAGCCGTACGCAGCGCTGATTGGCATCAACCGCGCCCTCTAGCGTAGAATCTGTCGTCGGCCCACTGTGGTCTGTCTCGTCGTGCCCTGCGGCTGGTCCTCGACCATGCGGTCAGGACGGGGGGCGCGTGACAGTTCGTCGTCTGTACCGAATGCTGACGTCGAGGGCAGTGTGCTGATGCGCCAGGCGACGAAGACCGAAGAAGTGCGGAGGATATGCCGAAGAAGGACGGGGTCATCGAGATCGAGGGCACCGTGACTGAGGCTCTCCCGAACGCGATGTTCCGGGTCGAGCTCTCGAACGGTCACAAGGTGCTCGCCCATATTTCAGGCAAGATGCGACAGCACTACATCCGGATCCTGCCCGAGGACCGTGTGGTGGTGGAGCTCAGCCCGTACGACTTGACCCGTGGTCGCATCGTCTACCGCTACAAGTAACCACCGACGAAATCGGACATGGCCGTGTCGTGAGCGTCTGCCACGTTCCCGGCACACGTCCACGAAAGAGTCCCCGATGAAGGTCAAGCCGAGCGTCAAGCCCATCTGCGACAAGTGCAAAGTGATCCGCCGGCACGGCCGGGTCATGGTCATCTGCGACAACCTGCGGCACAAGCAGCGTCAAGGCTGACCGGCACCTGCTCGCCCGACCACAACTGAACATCTCTGCAACGCACCAGCAACCCCGCGACATCGGTACTGCCGAGCGTGGGGGCCACCCCCGGGACGGAGGCCGGGGCTCGACGGCGCAACGGCCGGCCGAGACGCGGTGCGTCCGACACCTCCGTCGTCACAGTGAGGACATCAGATGGCACGCCTCGTCGGCGTCGACCTCCCGCGCGACAAGCGCCTGGAGGTCGCCCTGACCTACATCTTCGGCATCGGGCGAACCCGAGCGCTGGAGACACTGAAGAACACCGGCGTCAGTCCTGACACACGCGTCAAGGACATCAGCGACGACGACCTGGTCAAGCTTCGTGACTGGATCGAGGCCAACTACCGCATCGAGGGTGACCTGCGCCGTGAGGTGCAAGGTGACATCCGCCGCAAGATCGAGATCGGTAGTTACCAAGGCATCCGGCACCGCCGCGGTCTACCTGTCCGCGGTCAGCGCACGCACACGAACGCACGCACCCGCAAGGGCCGCAAGAAGACCGTCGCCGGCAAGAAGAAGGCCGGCAAGTGACCCTTCGGCGTCGGGCGTCTCTCGACGCCGGCCAGGGTTCGGTCGGGCATCTGCGAGGAACGAGCAGCGGGCGGGGGCGGCGTCCGGAGACGCCCGGAACCCCCCAGCGCTGACACAGACTTATTCGGACAGGAGAACCACACATGCCACCAGCGAAAGGCCGTCCGGCCGCCAAGGTGCGCCGCAGGGAGAAGAAGAACGTCGCCCACGGCGTCGCGCACATCAAGAGCACGTTCAACAACACCATCGTCTCGATCACGGACCCGCAGGGGAACGTGATCGCGTGGGCGAGCGCCGGCCAGGTCGGTTTCAAGGGCTCGCGCAAGTCCACGCCGTTCGCCGCGCAGATGGCCGCCGAGGCGGCCGCACGTCGTGCTCAGGAGCACGGCATGCGCAAGGTCGACGTGTTCGTCAAAGGCCCGGGCTCGGGCCGCGAGACCGCGATCCGCTCGCTTCAGGCCGTCGGCCTCGAGGTCGGCACGATCTCGGATGTGACCCCGCAGGCACACAACGGGTGCCGTCCGCCGAAGCGCCGTCGCGTCTGACGTCCACGAGACCTGAGGAGACCTGAACCACCATGGCCCGTTACACCGGCCCACTCACCAAGAAGTCCCGGCGCCTCGGCGTCGACCTGATCGGCGAGGACAAGGCCTACGAGCGCCGTCCGTACCCGCCCGGCCAGCACGGCCGCGGCCGGCAGAAGGAGAGCGAGTACCGCCTTCAGCTGCACGAGAAGCAGAAGGCGCGCTACACCTACGGCGTTCTCGAGAAGCAGTTCCGCCGCTATTACGAAGAAGCCCACCGCAGGCCGGGCCGCACCGGTGACGTCCTGCTCCAGCTGCTGGAGTCCAGGCTCGACAACGTCGTCTACCGGGCAGGGCTGGCTCGTACCCGCCGGCACGCCCGTCAGCTGGTCGTGCACGGTCACTTCCTGGTCAACGGCGTCAAGGTCAACGTGCCGTCGTACCAGGTGGCGACGCATGACGTCATCGACGTCAAGGACAAGTCCAAGGAGACGACGCCGTTCATCATCGCGCGCGAGACCCACGGCGACCGCCCGGTTCCGGCGTGGCTCGAAGTGATCCCGAACGCGATGCGCGTGCTCGTCCACCAGCTCCCCACCCGGCAGCAGATCGACACGCCGGTCCAAGAGCAGCTCATCGTCGAGTACTACTCGAAGTAACTCCCGGGCCGTGACCGGCAAGCACACCGGTCACGGCCGAATCCCTGATCGCGACAGTCATATAGCGGGCGTCGCGGAGAGGAAGTCCACGTGCTCATCACTCAGCGTCCCAACCTCAGCGAAGAGTCGATCAGCGACTACCGCGCCCGGTTCACCATCGAGCCGCTCGAGCCGGGCTTCGGCTACACGCTCGGCAACTCGCTGCGCCGAACCCTGCTCTCGTCGATTCCGGGGGCGGCCATCACGTCGATCCGGATCGACGGGGTCCTGCACGAGTTCACCACGATCCCCGGGGTGAAGGAGGACGTCACCGACGTCATCCTCAACCTGAAGGGTCTGGTCGTGTCCTCCGAACACGACGAGCCAGTGGTGATGTACCTGCGCAAACAGGGCCCGGGTGCGGTCACCGCGGCGGACATCGCGCCGCCGGCCGGGGTCGAGGTGCACAACCCCGACCTGCACATCGCCACGCTCAACGGCAAGGGCAAGCTCGAGATGGAGCTGACGGTCGAGCGTGGTCGAGGCTACGTCTCGGCGGTGCAGAACAAGCAGACCGATGCCGAGATCGGGCGGATTCCGGTCGACTCGATCTACTCGCCGGTGCTCAAGGTGACGTACAAGGTCGAGGCCACTCGCGTCGAGGGCCGTACCGACTTCGACAAGCTCATCGTCGATGTCGAGACCAAGCCGTCGATCCGGCCGCGTGATGCTCTCGCTTCGGCGGGTAGCACGCTGGTCGAGCTGTTCGGCCTGGCCCGTGAGCTCAACGTCGAGGCTGAGGGCATCGAGATCGGCCCGTCGCCCGTCGACGCGCAGCTCGCGGCGGACCTCGCGCTGCCGATCGAGGACCTGCAGCTCACCGTCCGGTCATACAACTGCCTCAAGCGTGAGGGCATCCACACCGTGGGCGAGCTCATCTCGCGCAGCGAGGCGGACCTGCTCGACATCCGTAACTTCGGGCAGAAGTCGATAGACGAGGTCAAGGCGAAGCTGGTGACGATGGGCCTCGGCCTGAAGGACAGTGCGCCCGGTTTCGACCCGGCCGCGGCCGTCGACAGCTACGGCGATGACGACCAGTCGTTCACCGAGGACGAGCAGTACTGAGCGCGACATCAGTACAGCGGATTGAACTGACACCCACCCATACAGGAGAACGATCACCATGCCCACCCCGACGAAGGGTGCTCGCCTCGGCGGCTCGCCGTCGCATCAGCGCGCGATGCTGGCCAATCTGGCGACCGCGCTGTTCGAGCACGGTCGAATCACCACGACCGAGGCCAAAGCTCGCCGCCTCAGGCCGGTGGCCGAACGGCTGATCACCAAGGCCAAGAAGGGCGACCTGCATGCCCGGCGCCAGGTGCTCAGCACGATCCGTGACAAGGACATCGTCCACGCGCTGTTCGCCGAGATCGGTCCTCGCTATGAGAACCGCAACGGTGGCTACACCCGGATCGTGAAGATCGGGCCGCGCAAGGGCGACAACGCACCGATGGCGATCATCGAGCTGGTCGAACCGCTGGCCGAGCAGGTCGTGACCGAAGCGACCAGCGCGACCCGTCGTGCGGCTGGGCAGAGCGCTGCTGCGGCCTCGACGGCTGCTGGCGCGGCGGAGGCCACGGAGTCCAAGCCGGAGCCCACCGAGGCCGAAGCTGCGGTCGACGAAGCTGAAGGTGCTGCCGACGAGCCGGCCGACGCCAGTGCCGCCGAGAGCGAAAGCGCTGAGGCCGCGGAGGCCGAAGCCGGCGACGCCGACGCCGAGGACGACTCGTCCGGCAAAGCCTGACCTGGCCTACCCGCATGCAGCCCGCCGTTTCCCAGCCTGGGACCGGCGGGCTGTTGCGTCTGCGCCTCGACGTCGCCTACGACGGCACCGACTTCTCCGGCTGGGCCGCGCAGCCGGGCCGCAGGACGGTTCAGGGCGAGCTCCAAGCCGCTCTGGAACGGGTGCTGCGCATCGAAGCGCCGCGGCTCACGGTGGCCGGGCGGACCGATGCCGGTGTACATGCTCGTGCTCAGGTCTGCCACGTGGACGTGCCGGAGTCGGTGTGGCTCGCGGTGCCGGGCCGGTCGGCGTGGCCCCCGGAGCAGGCGCTGGTGCGCCGCCTCGCCGGTGTGTTGGCGCCGGACGTCGTGGTCTGGCGGGTCACGGTGGCACCACCGGACTTCGACGCACGCTTCGCCGCGACCTGGCGGCGGTACTGCTACCGCGTGGCCGACACGGTGCATCGTCCGGATCCGTCGATGCGCGCGTACGTGCTCTGGCATCACCGTCCACTCGAGCTCGAAGCGATGAACGCCGCGGCCGCGGGTCTGCTGGGCGAGCACGATTTCGCCGCCTTCTGCCGCCCCCGTGAGGGAGCGAGCACCGTGCGGCGGCTTCGGACGCTGCGGTGGGAGCGGGGCGCTGACGGGATCGCCGCCGCGACGGTGGAGGCCGATGCCTTCTGCCACAACCAGGTGCGCGCGATGGTCGGGGCGCTGCTGGCGGTCGGTGACGGCCGGCGCCCGGTGGATTGGCCGGCGAAGGTCCTGGCTGCCCGGCAGCGTGACTCCGCTGTCGTCGTGGCCCCGGCGCATGGGCTCACGCTGGAGGGTGTCGGCTATCCGCCGGACGACGAGTTGGCCCAGCGGGTACGCATGGCGCGCAACCGCCGGGGGCTCCCCTCGGGGCCCAGTGGGGGAGATCCCTGATGGCAATCCCGCCACGACGACGTAGCCTGGATGTGTGTTCACCGACGCGATCGAAATCGCCGTAGCCGTAGTCGGCCTCGGCCTGGTGGCCTTGTCCGTACGCCAGGGCCGGGCGAAGGGCTGGGCCGCGTCACTGCAGATGGCCGCCGGCGGGTTCCTGCTCATGGGCGCCTCGGCCATCGGCATCGTGGGGTTCGTCGTCGGGCTGGTCTTCTCGCCGCTGGCCTGGATCGGTGTGGGCATGCTGGCCCTGGCCGGGATCCTCTTCGCCACCGGGCAGAAGCTCGAGGCGCCGTCCGGCGCGAAAGCCAAGCGCACTGACGAAGTCGGCGCTGCGAGCGGATCTGCCGGCGAGGTGTCGGCCGGTAAGGGCAAGAGCAAGGCGTCGTCCGGCGACAGCGAGTTCGACGACATCGAGGCCATCCTGCGCAAGCACGGCATCGAGTAGGACGCGCGTCGAAACTCCGTCGCGCCGAGCGTCGTGCTCGGCGAAACTGTGCGGGTGGGCCATATCGATTTGAACGGCGTCGGCTTCACCCTGCCCGACGGCAGAGTGCTGCTCGACGACATCTCGTTTCGCGTTGGTGACGGCGCCAAAGTGGCGTTGATCGGCGCGAACGGTTCGGGCAAGACGACGCTGTTGAAGATCATCGCCGGTGAACTGGGCTCGCACGCCGGTGCGGTGACGCGTGATGGCGGGCTCGGCGTGATGCGACAGTTCGTGGCTCGTGAGGCCGCCGACGTGCGCGACCTGCTGCTGTCGGTGGCTCCGCCGCGTGTACGTGCGGCCGCGCAGGCCGTCGACGACGCCGAACTGGTGATGATGGACCGCGATGACGAACCGGCTCAGCTGGCCTACGCCGCGGCACTGGCGGAGTGGGCGGACGCCGGTGGCTACGACGCCGAGGTGTTGTGGGACGTGTGCACCACCGCCGCCCTGGGCGTGCCGTTCGAGCGGTGTCGGTGGCGCGACGTCGCCACACTGTCCGGCGGCGAGCAGAAGCGTCTCGTGCTCGAAGCGCTGCTGCGCGGCCCGGACGAGGTGCTGCTGCTCGACGAGCCGGACAACTTCCTCGACGTGCCCGCCAAGCGCTGGCTCGAGGAGAGGCTGCGCGAATCGCCGAAGACGGTGCTCTACGTCAGCCACGACCGTGAGCTTCTCGCCCGCACCGCCACGCGAATCGTCACCGTCGAGCTGGGCAGCGCCGGGAACACGGCGTGGGTCCATCCGGGCGGGTTCGCCGGCTACCACGAGGCCCGCCGCGAGCGGTTCGCCCGGTTCGAGGAGATGCGGCGCCGCTGGGACGAGGAGCACGCCAAACTCAAGGACCTCGTCCAGATGTACAAGCAGAAGGCGGCCTACAACTCCGACATGGCCGGGCGCTACCAGGCGGCCCAGACTCGGCTACGCAAGTTCGAGGACGCCGGGCCGCCGCAGGCCATCCCACGCGAGCAGGACGTGCGGATGCGCCTGCGCGGTGGGCGCACCGGCAAGCGCGCCGTCGTCTGCGAGAACCTGGAACTGACGGGTCTGATGCGCCCGTTCGACCTGGAGGTCTGGTATGGCGAGCGCATCGCGGTGCTCGGCTCCAACGGTTCGGGCAAGTCGCACTTCCTGCGGCTGTTGGCCGCCGGTGGCAGCGACCCAGAACCCGAACACCGCCCGGTCGGCGACGTGACGATCGAACCCGTGGCGCACACCGGCACGGCGCGGCTGGGCGCCCGCGTGCGTCCGGGCTGGTTCGCCCAGACACACGATCACCCCGAGCTGATGGGCCGGACACTGCTGTCGATCCTGCACCGCGGCGACGGTCAGCGGGCAGGGCTGCCCAGAGAGGAAGCCAGCCGGGTACTCGACCGGTACGAACTCGCCCGGGCCGGCGACCAGACGTTCGAGTCGTTGTCCGGCGGGCAGCAGGCCCGGTTGCAGATTCTGCTGCTCGAACTGTCCGGTGCCACGTTGCTGCTGCTCGACGAGCCCACCGACAACCTCGACCTGGTCTCCGCCGAGGCCCTCCAGGACGGTCTCGCAGCGTTCGAGGGCACCGTCCTCGCCGTGACCCACGACCGGTGGTTCGCGCGCGACTTCGACCGCTACGTCGTCTTCGGCGCCGACGGATCGGTGTACGAGTCACCGGAACCGGTGTGGGACGAAGGCCGCGTGACCCGAACGCGCTGAACCAGGCCCGCACGTGCTCGGGGCCGCCGGAGAACGCCTGGAGAACGCATTCCGGGGTCTTGCCCTCTGCCGCTCGAAGGAGCATGATGCCGGGCATCATCCGGCGAGCGACCGGCGGATGACTCGCGCAGAGCGACCGATGTCACACCGATGTGGGAGCGGGCCATGGCGAACGAGTCTCCTGGTACAGGGCGCGAAGTATTCGGCAGTAGGTTCACCTTCGTCGCGGCCGGCATCGGTATGGCCGTGGGGACCGGAAATCTGTGGCGGTTTCCCCGGGTCGTCGGCGAATGGGGCGGCGGCGCATTTCTCATCGCCATCGTGATCGCGAACCTCGTGTGGGCGATTCCGCTGCTCATGGCGGAATCATTCATGGGCTCGAAAACCAGGCTCGGAACCATCGGTGCCTTCCGCGACATCATGGGTCGCCGGTTCGCCTGGATGGGCGGCTTCATGGGATTCGTGGCTGTCGGGATCCTGTTCTATTACTCCGTCGTCTGCGGTTGGGCGATCCGGTATTTCATCTACGCCATCACCGGGCGATTCGACGGAACCACCGACACCGAAGGGCTGTGGAACGGCCTCACCTCGACGCCGTGGCAGACGATCCTGTTTCATGCGATCGCGATCAGCCTGGTCGGCGTGATCGTCTACCGGGGCCTCAAGGGCGGCTTCGAGGTGATCCTCAAGTACACGATCCCGGTGCTGTTCGCCATCCTGGCCATCCTCGCGGTCCGCGCCATGATGCTGTCCGGCGCGTCGGAGGGGTTGCGCTATCTGTTCGTGCCCGAGTGGGGGTTGCTCACCGACGCTCAGGTGTGGCTGGAGGCGTTCACCCAGATGGCGTTCTCGACCGGAGCCGGTTGGGGCCTTTATCTGACGCTGTCGGTGTATCTGCGTAAGCGCGAGGATTTCGCCCTCAACGCTGCAACGGTGTGTTCGGCGAACCTGCTGGCCTCGCTGCTGGCCGGCATCGCCGTCATGGCGACGATCTTCGCGCTGCGTACGCCGGAGTTCGCCACCGCTGCCGCCCAAGCGGGCAACGAGGGCCTGGCGTTCGTGTACTTCGCCGAGCTCTTCGGCGAGATGCCCGGCGGCACGTGGTTCTTCGCACCGCTGTTCTTCCTCGCCCTCACCCTGGCCGGGCTGTCGAGCCTGCTCGCCATGGCCGAGTTGGCTACCCGGAACGTCCAGGACATGGGGATGCCGCGGCGGCGGGCCGTACCGTGGGTCGTCGGCGTCGCGTTCCTGGCCGGCATCCCGTCCGCGGTCAGCTTGGACTTCTTCGCCAACCAGGACTTCGTCTGGGGCGTCGGGCTGCTCATCAGTGGCCTCCTGGCCGCCGTGGCGATGATGAAGTACGGCGTCGAGCGTGCCCGGGCCGAGCTGGACGCCGACAGCGACTTCGGCGTCGGCGCCTGGTGGCCGGGGCTGATCCGGCTGTTCCCGGTGATCTTCGTCGCCCTGTTCGGCTGGTGGATCTACCGCGCGATCGACGAGTTCGCCCCGGACACGTGGTGGGACCCGTTCGAGCCGTACAGCTTGATGACGATGCTGGTGCAGTGGGGCGCGGTGTTCGTCGCGATGTACGCGCTCAACGGCGTGTTCGCGCGCAGGATCGTCGCCGGCCCCCTGACGCCCGCGGTGGCGGCGCCGGCGCCGGAAGCACCGCCTGGGCGTCGCGACCCGGAGAGGAAGTGAGGCAGCACCATGGACGTCGTCTTCTGGACCCTGGTCTTTCTCGGCGGAGACATACTCATCCTGGTCCTGCTGCTGTTCTGGGCCGTCAAGAAGGACCGCGAGAAAGCCACCCCCGCCCGGTGAAATGATCATGTTCACTTGCCGAATCCCTGCCCCACCACCCATGCACGGGTGGTGATGCAGCAGAACGCCTCGTGGTGCAAGCCACGAGCGTCGGCGCCGCGCATCCCGCGATGAGAGAATCGTCGGCCATGACCGATGTGCGCACAGCCGTGGCCGACTCGCCGTCCACCGCAGCCGACTTCGTCGTCGACACTCCCGCCGGTGAGCTGCGGGCCAGCGCCCTCGACGGGTGGTCGTCGGACGACGCCGCCGCGGCGATGACGAGGTCGTTCGAGGACTACCTCGTGCCGATGACGGTCGACGGCGCCGGATTCGCCCAGCGCTTCGGCGCGGAGGACATCGACCGGTTCCTCAGCCGGATCTACCTCGACGGTGACCGCGTGGCCGGCATCGCGCTGGTGTGCCGGCGCGGGTGGACCGCTCGGCTCGGCGGGTTCGGGGTGGCGCCGGATCACCGGGGACGCGGCGTGGCGCGCAGCCTGATGCACGACGTGGCGCGCCGGGTCGCAGCTGCCGGTTCCGAGCGCCTCGTGCTCGAGGTCATCTCGACGAACACCGCGGCGGTGCGCCTCTACGAGTCGCTGGGGTTCGAGCCCGTGCGCCAGCTGGTGGGCTACCGGTGGGACGGTCCTGTTGACACCGCTGCCGCGCCCGGCGTGGCGGAGGTCGATCCGGTGCGGGTGGCACGGGCGCTGGCGCAGTCCGGCCCGGTCGACCCACCGTGGCAACTCGCCCCCGAGACGGTGGCGGCCGCCGCGCCGCCACGACGCGCCTTCAGCCTGGACGATCGCGCGTTCGCCCTGGTCAAGACCACTGCCGAGGCCGTGACGCTGACCGCTTTGGTGGTTCATCCAGACGTTCGGCGCCGCGGTTACGGCACCCGGCTGATCGCCGGGCTGCAGGCCCGGTTCGCCGGCCGGCCATGGTCGATTCCACCGCTCGTGCCTGCCGACACCGCGGCGCCGTTCTTCCAATCCACCGGCTGGGCGAAACACGAGCTGGAGCAGACGGAGATGAGCTGCGACCTGACGCACTGAGCCCCGTCCGGCTGTCGGGTTCGTGCCATTGGCCATGACTCGCCGCTGTCACGTCTTGAGCCGTGATCACGACTTTCTCTACGTTCGAGCCCAATCCAGCCGGAACCGTGGCGAACGCCGCGGTTCGCGCCCGCGGTGGCCAGGAGGTCGCGAATGCAGCTCGGACGGAAACACTCCTACCGGTTCATGGCGGCCGCCATGCTCGGCGGGACGGCGCTGGTCGCCGCCCTGTTGTCGCCGACGGCGTCGGCCGCAGACGTGGAGAGCCCAGTACCGGCGCCGTCGGACAAGATCGAGCCGGAACTGCTCGACGAGCTCACGGCCGAGGCGACCACGGACTTCTGGATCCGGCTGAGCGCTCGGGCGGACACGTCCGCAGCACGGGACATCGACGACTGGGCCGCTCGAGGCCAGGCCGTGGTCGACGAACTCACCCGGACCGCGCAGGAATCGCAGCAGGCGGTGATCGAGGTGCTCGAGGCCCAAGGTGTCGAGTACCAGTCGTTCTGGGTCAACAACTCGATCCTCGTCGACTCCGGCACGATCGGGCTGGCCGAACAGGTCGCCGACCTGACCGCCGTCGCCGAGATCCGGGCTCCGCAGAGCTACGAGAAACCCGACCCGGTCGAGGCCGACCGAGACACCACCGCGGCCGCCAGCGACGGCGTGGAGTGGGGCATCGCCAACATCAACGCCGACGACGTCTGGGAGCTGGTGAAGACCCGCGGCGAGGGGATCGTCGTGGCGAACATCGACAGCGGCGTCCAGTTCGATCACCCGGCGCTGGTGGAGTCGTACCGCGGCAACAACGGCGACGGAACATTCACGCACGACTACAACTGGTTCGACGCGACCGGCACCAGTGAGCAGCCGTTCGAGGCCGCGACGAACTCGCACGGCACGCACACGATGGGCACCATGGCCGGCGACGGCGGCGAGGGCAACCGCATCGGCGTGGCGCCAGGCGTCACGTGGATCGCCGCCAACGGCTGCGCGGTGTGTTCCGAAGCGCACCTGGCCGCGTCGGCGCAGTGGATGCTCGCCCCGACGGACCTGGCCGGGCTGAATCCGGACCCGGCGCGCCGTCCGCACATCATCAACAACTCCTGGGGGTCGAGGGTCCCGTCCAATGACCCGCTCATCGAAGGCATCCTGATCGCCTGGGCCGATGCCGGCATCTTCGGCGTCTGGGCCAACGGCAACAGCGGACCGGCGTGCGAGACGAGCGGGTCGCCGGGCAGCCGCACGATCAACTACTCCGTCGGCAACCACGACAGCTCCAACACCATCAACAGCCGATCAAGCCGAGGCCCCGGCCAGGACGGCACGATCAAGCCGGACATCTCCGCCCCCGGCACCGATGTGCGCTCGACGGTGCAAGGCGGCTACGACGTGCTCTCGGGGACGTCCATGGCCGCGCCGCACGTCAGCGGGGCCGTGGCGCTGCTGTGGTCGGCCGACCCGACCCTGGTCGGCGACATCGACGCGACCCGCGACCTGCTCGACACCAGCGCCATCGACACGCCCGACGACCAATGTGGCGGCACGCCGGAGAACAACAACGTCTACGGCGAAGGCCGCCTGGACGCGCTGGCGCTGGTGGAAGGCCGTACCGGGCCGGCCACCGGGGTTCTGGCCGGCACGGTGACCGACGCGGCCACGGGCGAGCCGGTCGCACACGCCACGGTGACCGCCACCGGCGTGATCGAGCGGTCGGTCGTCACCGACGCCGACGGCGCGTACTCGCTGATCCTCACCGCCGGGGACTACGACGTCACGGTCACCGCGTTCGGCTACGAAGACGCGGCGTCGGCGGCCGCGGTCGGGGAGGGTTCGACCGCGGCCCTCGACGTCGCGCTGAGCCCGTTCGACTCCGTCGTCGTCAGTGGCACCGTCCGGGACGGCTCCGGCCAGGGCTGGCCGATGTATGCGCGGGTGAGTGTCGAAGGCGCACCCACGCCGGTTTACACCGACCCCTTCACCGGCCACTACGAGCTGAAGCTGCCGGCGAACACCGCCCACACCGTGCGCGTCATCGCGCAGTACCCGGGCTACGAGGACGTCGAACAGGTCGTCGAAACCGCCGGCGAATCGATGACCCACGACGTCGAGGTGCCGGTGGACGCCGAGTCGTGTAACGCTGCCGGATACGACTGGGGCGTCAGCGGCATTCGCTCACACTTCGACGACACCACCGCGCCGGAGGGCTGGAGCGTCATCGACAACAACGACAGCGGAGCGGTGTGGCGTTTCGACGACCCGGCCGGACGCGGCAACCAGACGGGTGGCTCGGGCGGATTCGCGGCATTCAATGCCGACGCCCTGCCCAACTTCGTCGAGTACGACACCACGCTGGTGACGCCGGTGGCCGACCTGACCGGCGTGTCCGACCCGGTGCTGACGTTCCTGACCGATTACCGCGCCACGACGAATGCGACCGGCGAGATCGACGTGAGCCTCGACGGCGGTGAAACCTGGACCAATGTCTGGCGCAGGACCAACGGTGGCCTGCGCGGGCTGCGCGTCACCATCGATCTGCCACAAGCGGCCGACCAGGCGCAGGTCCAGGCGCGATTCCACTACTCGACGATCAACGTCGGGTTCTGGCAGATCGACGACCTGGTGCTCGGCGTCGAGCACTGCGACCCGCAGGACGGCGGACTCGTCGCCGGGCACGTCGTCGACGGCAACACCGACGCCTACCTGAACGGCGCCACGATCGCCGGTGGCGCGGCCGAGGTGAAGACGGCAGCCACGCCGAGCGATCCCGGCCTGGATGACGGCTTCTACTGGACCGTCACCGACGGGGCCGGGCCCACGGAGTTCACCGCGACTCGCGCCGCCTACGAGCCGGCCACGCAGCTGGTGGAGGTCGCCACCGGGAGCACGGTTCGAGCGGACTTCACCTTGCAGGCCGGTCATCTGGTGATCGAGCCGAGCACGGTGAGCACCACGCAGGAGCTCGGAACGCAGGAGAACCACCAGGTCACCCTGACCAACGACGGCGCCGCGCCGGTGGACGTCACCTTGCGCGAGACCGGCGGGACGTCGTCGGTGCTGGCTGCTCAGGCAGGCGCGCCGGTGCATCGGATCGAGACGGCGGTCTCACCCGGCTGGAGCGGTTCGACCGACGCGACGACCGAGGCGACCGAGGAGAACTCGACGCCGTACGCCGCGCCATGGAGTTACGTGCCGAACTACCCGATACCGATCAAGGACAACGGCGTCGTCCGCGGCGACGACGGGACGGTGTACTCCATCGCCGGCGTCACCTCCGGCGGGCGTACCGAGAACGGCGTGTTCGCCTACGACCCCGAGGGCACGAACTGGCAGCCGCGAGCGGCGCTGGCCCACGAACGCGCTCAGCCGGCGGCGGCCTGGATCGACGGCCGGATCTACGTGGTCGGCGGGTGGGCCGTCAACGGCCTGCCGGTCCCGGAGTTGGAGATCTACAGCGCGGAAGCCGACCGGTGGAGTACCGGCGCCTCGGTGCCCGAAGCCTACGCCGCAGCTGGGGTGGGCGTGGTCGACGGCGTCATGTACGTGGTCGGCGGGTGTGACCGCAACATCTGCGGAACCGACGCGGTGTACGCCTACCGGCCCGGTGCGGACGCATGGGAAGCGGTGGCCGCCTATCCGGAGAACGTCTCCTACGCCTCGTGTGGCGGTATCGGCGCCAAGTTGTACTGCGCAGGTGGCGTGACCCAGACGGTTGACGGCGAGGTGCAGGTGCTCACCAGCACCTATGTCTACGATCCGGCCAACGACGCATGGGCGCCGCTGGCGTCGATGCCCTTCGGGTTGTGGGGTTCGGGCTACGCGGCGGCGAACGGGGTGCTGCTGGTCTCCGGCGGCGCCACGGAGACCATGGTCACCAACGAGGGCTTCGCCTACGACCCTGCGGCCGACCGGTGGACCCCCATCCCGAACGCCAACGAAACCGTCGTGCGCGGCGGGAGCGCGTGCGGCTTCTACAAGGTCGGCGGCGACTCCGGCCGGGGCGGCTCGCCCCGCGCGGAGGTCCTCCCCGGCTACGGCTCGTGCGGCGCGTCGAACGATCTGGCGTGGCTGTCCGCCGACGTCGAGGAGTTCCGTCTGGCCGCGGGTGAGAGCATCGACGTGACTCTCACCCTGGACGCCGCCGCCGAGGGCGTCGACCAGCCAGGTGAGTACAACGGCCGGATCACCGTCGAGAACGGATCGCCGTACGGCGCGGCGATCGACGTCGCCATGACGGTGGAGCCGCCGCGCGGCTGGGGCGAGCTGACCGGGACGATCGTAGGGGAGCGCTGTGACGGGTCGGCGGAGCCGGTCGCCGGGGCGGTCGTGGCGGTCGACGGACGCGAAGCCAGCTTCACCCTGCGTACCGACCGCAACGGCGTGTACTCGATATGGCTGGATCGCCGGAACAACCCGGTCGAGCTGGTCGTGGCCGCCGACGGCTGGCGCCCGGAGTTCCGCCGCTCGCGCGTCCAGCCTGGGCGCTCGACGGTCGAGGACTTCGGCTTGTCCACGCTGTTCGGCTGTCGATCGTGACCAGGTATGCTGAGGGGCAGACACCGGCCCGATGTGCCTGCCCCAACCAGCGTTTTGACCCGTTGCTGTTTGGGCGGGTATCCTGTCGAGTCGTTGTGCGTACTGGCGTCTCATCGAGATGATCTTCTCGGTACCCGGTATGCGCCGACCAGTTCCATCCTCCATCGACGAAGCGAAGGCAGCGACTCGTGCGCACGTATAGCCCCAAGCCCGGCGACGTCCAGCGTCAGTGGCACGTCATCGACGCCACCGACGTGGTCCTCGGCCGGCTCGCCAGCCAGACCGCCACCCTGCTGCGCGGCAAGCACAAGCCGGTCTATGCGCCGCACGTCGACACCGGTGACTTCGTCATCGTCGTGAACGCCGACAAGGTCGCGCTCACGGGGATGAAGCGTGAACAGAAGATCGACTACCGCCACTCCGGGCGGCCGGGTGGGCTGCGCGCCACCACATACGACGACCTCCTCGAGAGGAACCCGCGCCGGGTCATCGAGAAGGCGGTCAAGGGCATGCTCCCGCACAACAGCCTCGGGCGGCAGATGTTGTCGAAGCTGAAGGTGTACGCAGGCCCCGAGCATCCGCACCAGGCTCAGCAGCCGGTGCCCTACCAGATCGGCCAGGTCGCGCAGTGACCCAGGCGGCCAGTGAGCCAACCGTGAGTGAGGACATGACCGAGACCCCTGTCGAGACCGACGAGATCACCGTCGAGAGCTACACCTCCGAGTCCGCCCCGTCGCGCTTCTCGGCCATCGAGCCGGCTTCCGCGACGGGCCGTCGCAAGCGGGCCATCGCCCGCGTGCGGATCGTTCCGGGCTCCGGCCAGTGGAGCATCAACGGGCGGGCGCTGGACGTGTACTTCCCGAACAAGGTGCACCAGCAGCTGGTCAGCTCGCCGTTCGTCGAGCTCGAGCTCACCGACCGCTACGACGTCATCGCTCTGGTCGCCGGTGGCGGCCCCAGCGGTCAGGCCGGTGCCATGCGCCTGGGGATCGCTCGTGCGCTCAACGCCGCCGATCCCGAGAACAACCGTCCGGCGCTGAAGAAGGCCGGCTTCCTCACCCGCGACGCTCGCATCATCGAGCGGAAGAAGGCGGGTCTGAAGAAGGCGCGTAAGGCTCCTCAGTACAGCAAGCGCTGATCACGCGCTCAGCAGCGCGGGTCACACGAGTCCGGCCCCGGGGGTACTCTGCTCCGGGGCCGTTCGTGTCCCGACCTATTGGCCTGTTTCAAGGAGCACATGTGGCCCGTCTCTTCGGCACTGACGGCGTTCGGGGGTTGGCGAACTCCGATCTGACCGCCGAACTGGCGCTCGACCTGTCCGTGGCTGCCGCTCACGTGCTGGGCGAGATCGGCGGATTCGCGCACCGGCGACCCGTAGCGGTGGTCGGGCGAGATCCCCGCGCTTCGGGTGAGTTTCTGGAGTCCGCGGTGGTCGCGGGGTTGGCCAGTGCCGGTGCGGACGTGTACCGGGTCGGCATCCTCCCGACGCCGGCGGTGGCGTATCTCACCGGCGTGCTCGACGCGGACCTCGGTGTGGTCCTGTCGGCCAGCCACAACCCGATGCCCGACAACGGCATCAAGTTCTTCGCCAAAGGCGGGCAGAAGCTCGACGATTCCATCGAGGACGCCATCGAGGCGCGGATGCGCGAGCCGTGGAACCGCCCGACCGGCGCGGACGTGGGCCGGGTCACCGATCACCCCGAAGGTCTCGAAACGTACGTGTCGCACATCGTCGGCACCGCCCCGGCCCGGTTGGAAGGGCTGAAGGTGGTCGTCGACTGTGCACACGGTGCGGCGTACCGGGCCGCGCCGGAGGCTCTGCGACGACTCGGTGCCGACGTGATGGCAGTGTGCGCCGAGCCGGACGGGCTGAACATCAACCGGGACTGTGGATCGACGCACCTGGACGTGGTGGCCGCCGAGGTCGTCGCGGCCGGGGCCGATGTGGGGATCGCCCACGACGGCGACGCGGACCGGTGCTTGGCCGTCGACGCCTCCGGCGAGATCGTCGACGGGGACCAGATCATGGCGATTCTGGCCTTGGCGATGCGTGAGAACGGCACGCTTCGCCGCGACGCCGTGGTCGCGACGGTGATGTCGAACGAGGGATTCCGGCTGGCGATGCGTTCGGCCGGTATCGAGGTGATCGACACCGCGGTGGGTGACCGGTACGTGCTGGAAGCGATGAAGGCCGGCGGCTACGCCCTGGGCGGCGAGCAGTCCGGGCACGTCGTGATGCTGGACCACGGCACCACCGGAGACGGCGTGCTCACCGCCGTCCACCTGCTTGCGCGGATGGCGTCGTCGGGCCGGCCGCTGGCCGATCTCGCCGGGGTGGTTCAGCGACTGCCGCAGGTGCTGGTCAACGTCACCGGCGTGGACAAGACGCGGGTGGGCGTCGACGAAGGCGTCACCGCCGCTGTGGCCGAAGCCGAAGCGGAGCTGGGCGACACCGGCCGGGTGCTGTTGCGTCCGTCCGGCACCGAGCCGCTGGTGCGGGTGATGGTCGAGGCCGCCACCGCCGCCCAAGCCGAGGCGGTAGCCAAGCGCCTGGCCGCCGTCGTAGAGACCCAACTCGCCCTGAACAACTCCAAATGATCATGTTCACTAGGCAAATCCCTACCGCACCACCGGTGTAAGCCTGTTGGTGTGACAGATCGCCTCGTGGTGTCAGGACCATCGACGCCTGCCCGGGGACGAAAACCCGTTGTCACGCCCGCCCGGAGTTGTCAGGCTGCGACGCATGGACTTGCGTGACCGTTCCCGGGGCGACGCACCCGTCGCGAACATCCGAACGATCGAGACCGCCGACGACGTCTTCGGCGCGTGGTTCGCCGCCTTCGACGCCGCGCACCGGCACGACTTCCCCGACGGCCCACACTGGCTCGAACACGAGCTGCGGGTCCGGAACACGCCCAGTATGGCGAACGACACGTGCCTTCTGATCGCCTCGGACGAGGCGGGCGGGGTCGTCGGGTCGGCGGTCGCGTTCTTCCCGCTCACCGACAACCTGGCGATGGCGCAGATCGACGTCGCCGTCGTCCCGGCTGCCCGTCGTCGGGGGATCGGCTCCGCGCTGCTCGAGGCGGCCGAAGCCGACGCCCGCCGTCGAGGACGTACCCGGTTCATGGCTGACATCGAAGGCCCGCCCGGACCGTACGAGACCTCCGGAACGCACTTCGCCGAACACCACGGCTACACCCGGCGGATCATCGAGATCCTCCGGGCACAACGGCTGCCCATCGACACCGCGCGCCTGGACGAGCTCGAACAGGCTGCCAGCCCGCACGCTGCGGGCTACGAGATCGTCACGTGGCGTGACCGCGTGCCCGACGACTACGTCGACGAGTACGCCCGGTTGATGGCGCGGATGAGCACCGACGCGCCGCTGGGGGAATTGGACTACGAGCCGGAGGTGTGGGACGCAGCGCGAGTCCGGGAACACGACGACCGGATCGCCCGGATGCGACGCGGCTCGTGGGGCGCGGCCGCCATGACGCCGGACGGCACGATGGCTGGATTGACCGAGATCGTGCTGTCGCACGACAGCGAAGAGGTCGCGTTTCAAGAAGAGACGATTGTCGATCCACCGCATCGTGGGCAT
>JAJYTA010000278.1 GCA_021793295.1 Actinomycetes bacterium | reverse complement strand
ACGTTCATCGTCCGGTCACTGCTGGTTCCGGCCTTGTCGTACGACATCGGGCGGAAGGTGTGGTGGCCGAGTCGCGTGCGCGACTGAACCGGCCGTAGGGTCGAAGGGTCATGACGACGTTGTTCCGCCGGCCCGGTCTGCGCCTGGCGCCATTCGTCGCCGGGTTGTGGTACGTGGCCGAACCGTTGCCGCCCGGCCTCGAGCTCGCGCTGCCCACCGGCACGATGCAGCTGGTCGTCAACCTCAGCCGCGACGGCATCCGCTACTACGACGGAGCCGAGCTCGAGAAGGAACATCGCGCTGGCAGCGCCGTCCTGTGCGGAGCCAGCACCCGGGCCGTCGGTATCGATCCGGCGGATCGCGCCGGCGGGGTCGGCGTGGCCTTCCACCCCGGTGGGGCGGTGCCGTTCTTCGCGCCCCCGGCCTCGGCTCTGGTGGAACCGGTGATCGCGCTGGACTCGCTGTGGGGGACCGGCGCGGGTGTGGTGCGCGATCGCCTGCTCGAGCAGTCGACGCCGCACGCCGTCCTCGACACGATGGAGACCATCCTGCTCGAGCAGGTGGTCAACCCGCTCGAAGCGGATCCGTTCCTGGTCCAGGCCGTGCGCCGCCTCGACCGCGGGGCCTCGGTCGCCGGAGTCGCCGACGACCTCGGCGTGGCGACCTCCACCTTCCATCGCCGCTTCCGCGCCGCCGTCGGCCCGGCGCCCAAGGCATTCGGCCGGATACGCCGGCTGCAGCGGGTGCTGCGGCGAGTCAGTACCAGCGACGACGACGTCGACTGGGCGTCCATGGCGGCCACCTACGGCTACTTCGACCAGGCCCATCTGATCAACGACTTCCGCGAGCTCACCGGCATCACGCCGGGCCGCTACCGGCCACGCTCGGCGGGTGAACGCAATCACGTGCCCATCGCGGGCTGATCGACGACGGCGAGCGATTTCTCCAATCCGCCACCGCCGATCGAGCGTCACGATGGCGGTATGAACACCATGATTCCCCAACCGCGCCTGGTCGTGACCGGCGCCGACGACGCCATCGACTTCTACCGCCGCGCCTTCGGCGCCGAGTTGTGCAACCGTTACACCGGACCCGACGGCGCGGTCGTGCACGCAGAGCTCTGGTTCGGCCAGAATGTGGTCAGCATCAAGGACGAGGACGGCACCGACCGTTCGGCGGCGACGCTCGGCGGATCGCCGGTCATGTTCACCCTGGACGTCGACGACGCCCACGCCGTCAGCGCGGCCATGACGGACGCGGGCGCGCAGGTCGTCTTCCCGGTGCACGACTCGTCCTACGGCTTGCGCCAAGGACGCTTGCGCGACCCGTTCGGCTTCGAATGGATCGTCTCGCAGACCATCGAGGAACTGACCGAGGACGAGACCCAAAAACGCCTTGACCACGAGGTCTAGAGTGAGTCTGTGGTTTCCTCGGCTCACCTGCTCGCCTTCGCCCTGACCTCCTTGGTGATCATCGCCGTCCCCGGCCCCAGCGTCATGTTCGCGGTCAGCCGCGCACTGGTGCTCGGCCGGCGCGGTGCGCTCATCACCGTGCTCGGCAACACCTCCGGTGTCTACGTTCAAGTCGTTGCGGTGGCGTTCGGGCTGGGCGCCTTGCTGGCGCGGTCGGCGACAGCGTTCACGGTGGTGAAGCTGGCCGGGGCGGCCTACCTGGTCTATCTCGGCGTGCAGGCGGTGCGGCACCGTCGCGCGCTGTCGGTGGCGCCGGGGACGGCCGCCCCAGTGGTCAGTACCCGCCGTGCGTTCCGCGAGGGCTTCGTCGTCGGGTTGACCAACCCCAAGGCGATGGTGTTCTTCGCCGCGGCCCTGCCGCAGTTCATCACCCCCGGTGGTGCCGGCCCTGCTACGCAGATGCTGCTGCTAGGCGCGGTGTTCGCCGGCATCGCCGTGGTGTCCGACGGCAGTTGGGCGCTCGGTGTCGGCGCCGCGCGGGACTGGCTGGTCCGCTCGCCGCGGCGGCTGGCCCAGATCGGTGGGTTCGGTGGATTGGCGATGATCGGGATCGGAGCGCAGCTCGCCGTCAGCGGCCGGCACGACTGAGCGCGATCAGCTGGTGTACTCCACGTGCCACACGTTGTCGCGGCGGCTGCGGTAAAACGTGGCGCGACCGCCGAGCCCGACGAACTCCGCCACGGTCGCGTTCGCCTCGTATTGGCGCCGGTCGTACTCCGATCGCACGTAGGCGGGGTAGTCGTACGGCACTCGTTCGTCGAAATCGGCATCGGCCTCGATGATCTCGGCCCAGATGTCGGCTCCCTGGTACTCGTTGAGCCTGCGTACGAAGGCTTCGGCGTGCTCTTTCGTGGCCAGTTCGTCCAGGTCGGCGGCGAGCGACGCGGTGAGCCGAGCGGCCGCGTCCTCGTCGTCGATTCCGGCCGGCAGGTCGTCCAGCATCGAGGAGCTGCACAGATAGGTGCCGTGGACGACATCATTGTGCTGTCCGTCGACTTCCAACCGGCCGGAACCGACGTAGACGAGATCGGCGTGGGGCGCGTACTTGCGCAGATGACGCACGTGATCTGCGGTGACGCGCGGAATCTCCATAGGCGTACTCTATGGCCTGGCCGGGCGTTTCACGGTATTCGCGCAGGTTCGGCTCGCGGTCGTCCCGGAGCGCTGAAAAAAACCCGTTGTGAGTGAGTCCTCACTCAGTTAGGCTCGTCGTCGTGACGAACCCAGGGGCGACCGACGCGGCCCGCCGCGCACGGGCAGCGCCGATGTCGCCGGACCAGCGCCGCGCCGCCATCGTCGAGGCGACCATCCCGCTGGTGCGCAGGCACGGCTTCGACGTCAGCACGCGGCAGATCGCCGAAGCCGCGGGCATTGCCGAAGGCACGATCTTCCGCGTCTTCGACGACAAGCAGGCGCTGCTGGACCAGGTGGTCGCTGCGGTCATGGATCCCGGAGACGTGGAGCGGCGATTGGATGCCGTCGACCGCGAGCTGCCGCTCGAACAACGGCTGCTGGTGATCGTCGAGATCATGAACGAACGCCTCACCAGCGTGTTCCAGTTCATGACCGCCGTCGGCTTCTCCCGGCCGCCAGGCGACGACGGGTCCAGGCGGCACGAGCCGCCCTTGCACACCGGCATGATGGCGCGTATCGAGGCGCTGCTCGAACCGGACCGGCACCGGTTGCGAGTCACACCGGCCCAGGCGGCGTGGCACCTGCGAGTGCTCTGCTTCGCCGGCTTCCATCCGCTCATCAACGACGACCGCCCGCTCACGCCGGCCGAGGTCGTCGACCTGTTGCTGCACGGCGTTCTGCGCGACGCGAACCTCTGACCCGACCGGGGGAGCCCACCCATGCTCATCCGCCTTTTGCGGACCTACCTGCGGCCCTACCATTCGCGCCTGGCCGCCGTGGTGGTCCTGCAGCTGCTCGGCACGCTCGCCGCGCTGTACCTGCCGAGCCTGAACGCCGACATCATCGACCACGGAATCGCCCGGGGTGACACCAACTACATCGTCTCGACCGGCGTGTGGATGCTGGGCGTGACCCTGGTCCAGGTGGTGACCATCATCGCGGCGGTCTATCACGGGGCCTACGTCGCCATGGCACTGGGGCGCGACGTCCGGGCCGCGATCTTTCACCAGGTCGGGTTGTTCTCGGCGCGTGAGGTCGCCCGGTTCGGCGCGCCGTCGCTGATCACCCGCAACACCAACGACGTCCAGCAGGTCCAGATGCTGGTGATGATGACCACCACCATGCTGGTCATGGCGCCGATC
>JAJYTA010000277.1 GCA_021793295.1 Actinomycetes bacterium | reverse complement strand
GCGGCTCCTGGCCGAGGGCGCTCCCGGCTTGCACTTCATCACGTTGAACAGGTCCACGGCCACGCGCGAGATCTACGACGCGCTCGGGGTGGAGACTCCGGCGACCGTCGCCGGCTGATCCGGCAAAGCTCGGCCGCATCGCCGGAGCTCAGGCGCGCCCGATCAGGTCGGCCACGATGCCCGAGGAGATCACGGTCATCGCCACGCCGGGACCGGGGTGCGCGCCGGCTCCGGCCAGGAAGAGCCCGCGGATGCGCGTTCGGTTGCCCGGTCGGCTCAGATAGGCCGGGCGCCCGGGGGTGGGCCGGCCGTAGATCGCGCCGCCTGGTGCTCCCGTGGTCTGTTCGAGGTCGTGCGGAGTCCGGACCAGGCGGGTGGCCTGCGGCGTGCCGACCGGGACTGCCGTCGACGTGACGTGAGCGATCACCTCGTCGGCGTAGGCCCGGACTGTCCCCGCAGCGCTCCAGTCGACGGCGCCGGGCGCGTCGCCGTGGGCGGCGCAATCGGCGTGCACCGCCCAGGTCACCGTGCCGGCCGTCGACGTTGCGGCCCGGTTGACGGTCAACGCCGGGTTCTGGTCATCGGGCGGCACCACGATCTTGCGCACCCCGGCACCCCGCGCGGTGCCATCGGCCTCGATGAGCACGCAGAACGACGATCGGGGCGGCGGGAGCGGGCGCCGCGCGAAGGTGCGGCCGGATCGGACGAGCGCCCGCCGCGGTAGTATTTGGCGCAACCCGTCCGGGCTGATCGCCGAGACGACGACGTCGGCGGCCATGACCTCGCCGCCGTCGAGCGTGACCGATCGGACCCGCCCTCCGCCGACGTCGACGGCGTTGGCGCGGGCGTTCGTGCGCACCACGGCGCCGCGTTCCAGGGCGCGCCGGTGAACGGCGCCGATCAGCCCCGCGCTGCCTCCGGCTACGCTCCACAGCCCGAACGTCTGCTCCAGGTAGGGGAGCACTGTGACGGAGGCAGGCGCACGGGCGGGGTCTTCGCCCACGCTCGTGGCATACCAGTCGAGTAGCTGGCGAAGCCGCACGTCAGACAGTGCGGTGGCACTGAAGGACCGCAGTGACGGTACGCGCGTCCGGCCGCGGCGGGCGTAGCCGAGGACCGCATCGTGCAGGTCCTGCCACAGCCTGCTGCCGTAGTCGACGACGCCGTCCCAACCCGCTCCGGCTCCGGACCCCAGGGCGTCGTCGAGGGCACGCCGCGTGCCGGCGCGGCTGGCGTTCGGGATCTCGGCGACGGTGCGGTCCGGGAAGACGATCTGCATCGCCGGGTCGACCGGGACCATCTCGATCTCACGTTCGATCGGCCGGCCGGTGGCGCGGAACAGCTCGCGCAACGGCGCAGGCATCGTGAACGTCGTCGGGCCCAGGTCCACTGACGTGCCGTTCACGTCGTGCGGCCGAAGCTGGCCGCCCGGGGTGTCGGCCTGTTCGACGACGACGACGTCATGGCGCAGATCGGCCAAGCGTGCGGCCACAGCCAGGCCGGCCAGCCCCGCTCCGAGGACCACGACGCGTGCCACGATCGCCGACCTTACCGCGAGCGGCACCCCACCGGCGTCGCGGTGTTGACGTTGTGTCGGTGGCCGGGTGTACAGTCGCAATCAGATCGAACAAAAGTTCGAACACGGCTGTGGAGGCGACAATGACGGTGGAATATCAGCAGGCCAGCGACGTGCGGCGGATGTCAGCCCTCAACGAGCGCCGGGGTCGTCCGCCGTTGGGCCATGCTCCGCTCGACCTCATCGATCAGGCTCGAGCCTGCCTGGCGGAGGCCGCATCGTCGACTCTCGCGACCGACCGGTTCGCCGCGGCCCATCTGTCGGCGCTGCGGGCGGCAGCGGCGGTCCTCGCCGCCCGCGCACGGCCGGTCAATCCACGGCGCACGGGCCGCACCGGGCGCCGCGGTCACGGTCCGCGCAACGTCTGGGATCTGCTGCCCGTCGTGGCCCCCGAGTTCGCGGAGTGGGCGGCGTTCTTCGCAGCGAACGCCGGCAAGCGGTCGGCCGCGCAGGCGGGTCTGCCCGGATCGGTGAGCGTACGCGAGGCCGACGATCTACTGCGCCAGGCCGACGAGTTTCTCGGGCTGGTCTGCGTGGCGCTCGGGTTGCCGTACCAGGAGCCCCTCGATGTCTACGTGCCCAGCGGGCTGCGTACGGTTCCCCATCCGCGGGAAGCATGAGGGCTTCATCGTTGTTACAGGGGTATCCGTGACCACCCCGACGTCTGGAGTTCTGTCATGCCGAACGGCACTGACCTGTACGAATTCGTCGGTGAGCAGCCCGAGTTGGAGTCGCCGGTCCTGGTGTACTGGTTCGACGGTTTCGTCGACGCGGGCCACGCCGGCGGCGGCCTCGTCGACCACCTGCTCGCGACTCTCGACCATCAGGTCGTGGCGCGGTTCGACGTCGAGGCTTTGATCGACTATCGCTCGCGGCGACCCGAGATGCGCTTCGCCGATGGTTCGTTCCAGGACTACGCGGCGCCCGAGCTCACCCTGTACAGCGTCAAGGACGACACCGGTTCGTCGTTCTACCTGTTGTCCGGGCCAGAGCCCGATTTCCGCTGGGAGGCCTTCGCCTCGGCCGTGATCGACCTGGTTCACCGGCTGGGGGTCCGGCTGTCAGTCGGTGTGCAGGGCATCCCGAACCCCGTGCCGCACACTCGGCCCATCAGTGTCATCTCGCATGCCACCAGGCCCGAACTGCTCGACGGTTCCGCGCTGGTCGACGTCGAGCTGCGAGTCCCCGGCAACGTGTCGTCGTTGCTGGAGTACCGGCTCGGCCAGGCCGGCAAGGACGCCGTCGGTCTCGTGGCCCGCGTGCCGCACTACCTCGCGGACTCCGAGTACCCGCAGGCTTCGTTGACGTTGCTGCGCGCATTGAGCGGGGTGACCGGCCTGCTGCTGCCGGCCGGCTATCTCATCGAGGCGTCGCGGCGCGCCGATGAGCTGGTGCAGGAACAGGTCGACGGCAACGAGCAGGTCGCGCAGGTCGTGCATGCGCTGGAAAGCCAGTACGACGCCGCGGCCGGCAGCCAGGGACGCGGGGGCTTGATCGCCGAGCAGCGCGCGGTGCCCAGTGCGGACGAGATCGGGGCCGAGCTGGAGCAGTTCCTCGCCGAGTTCCGCGGCGAGGGGCGCGAGGAATAACAGAGGACCCGACCCGATCAGCACGATCGGTGTCACTCGTCCGGCCGGCGCCGCAGTTGTTTCGTGCGGCCGCGCTGCTTCTTCTCGTCTACCCGGCGTTTCCGCGCGGCGCGCGACGGCTTCGTGGGGCGGCGCCGCGGCCCCGGGGGACGTAGCGCCTCCTCCAGCAATGCGGCCAGCCGCTGCATGGCCGCCTCCCGGTTTCTGAGCTGTGAGCGGTGCTCCGAAGCCACGACCGTGAGCACGCCGTCGACCAACCGGTTCCGAAGTCGCGACGTGATCCGCTCGCGCGTGGCTGCGTCGAGCACACGTGAGGCGGTGACGTCGAACGACAGCTCGACACGTGTCTCCGAGGTGTTGACGTGCTGCCCGCCGGGGCCGCCGGAGCGGGAGAATCGCCACACCAACTCGTCATCGGGAATGACGATCGAGTCGCGTACCCGTATCGGCGCCATGACGACCATCGTCGTCGATGACCGAGAAACCAGGCGAATCGCAACTCCCCGCAGGCTGATTTCCAGTCGTACACTCAGCTCAGCGGCGCCCACCAGCGCAGCGGTCGGCGCGCCGCGCGGAGGTCTCCTGGGGGAGGAGCCGGC
>JAJYTA010000077.1 GCA_021793295.1 Actinomycetes bacterium | reverse complement strand
GTGAACGTGCGCGGGCTCGGCACCGGCAGCACGCGCTGGACTGCCGTCGACCCGTCCTCGCTCTCACCGATGCGGCCCGCCGCCCCGACGACGGCGTACGGCACATCGGGCGCAGCAGCAACGCCGATCACGCCGGCCCCCGACGTGGCCAAGGTCGGTGCCCACTCGGTGTACCGCTCGTCGCCGCCTGATCGCAGCTGGCCGGTCGCGGGGTCGAGAACGTCGAGCCGCGTCGATGCGCCACCGTGGATGACGGCGACGTCTCCGCTGGGCAATGGGGCGAACCACTGCATGCCGAGCTGCCACAACGCGCCGCCGAACTCCTCGTCGCGCGGACAGAGGTTGACCGGCACGCCGTCGGCGGTTCCGTCCGGAGCCAGCTGAAGCCGGTGCAGGTTCCACCAGCCGCTGGCGTCGCTGAGCAGCAAGAGGGTCTGCGCGGATTCCCATTCGACCTGCACGACCGACTCGTCGCGCCCACCGGCCACCGTGACCGCCGGACCCACGGTCCCGTCCGCGTCGATACGCGCGACCCGCAGCTCGGTGGAGTCCCATGGCATGTCCGGATGCTCCCAGCCGATCCAGGCCAGACTCCGGCCGTCCGGCGACGGGCGCGGGCAAGCGAGGAAGTGCCGGTCGACGACGAGCACCCGCACCGCCGACTCGTCACCGGCCGCGGAGCCGTCCAGCGGCACGCTCACCAGGGCTCGTCGCACGTCGGTCGGTGCCGGGCCGACATGCTCCTCGCGGACGCACCACACGGCGTCGCCGTCGGGCGCGAGCACGGGTTCGACGTAGCGCCAGCCGGCCGGGCGAGCCGGTTGCGGGCTCAGCGGGCGGGGCTCGGCGTCCGCGCCGGGCTCGAGCAGGTACAGGCGCTGATCGGAGAACTCGCTGAACACGACGGCTGCACCGGAGCGACCGGGTACGGGGACGTAGGCGCGCCCGCCGTATTCGTGGACCCGGCTGCGCACGTTCCACGGAGCCGGAACGACCACCTCGGCAGGCCCGGCACCGTCGCCACGCGAGCGCAGCAACGCGGAGCGTCCGCCCTCCGCGGGCATCGGGCGGACCCACCACAAGGACTCGCCGTCGTGGCTCAGCCAGCCGGGCCGGCCGTCGTTCTCCGCGACGAGTCCGACGTCGACGGGCGAGGCCCAGCTTCCATACGGTGCCGACTGCGCAGTCATCAGCCGACCGTCGTCAGGAACCGGTCGAGCACGCGCACCCCGAAGTCCAGTGCGCCCACCGGCACGCGCTCGTCGATGCCGTGGAACAGCGCCTGATAGTCGAATCCTGGCGGCAGCTGCAACGGCGAGAAGCCGTACCCGACGATGCCCAGCCGGGAGAACTGCTTGGCGTCCGTCCCGCCGGACATACACATCGGCACCACGTACGCACCGGGATCCTCAGCGGTCAGCGCGTCGGCCATCGCCGCGAACGTCGACGAGTCGACGTCGGCCGACAACGGCACCTCGGTGTGCTCGTAGTCCCAGTGCACCCGCGGACCCGCTAGCTCGGAGACGGTGGATTCGAACTCGTCTTTCATCCCCGGCAGGACGCGCCCGTCGACGTAACCGACCGCGGTCTGCGGGATGACGTTGACCTTGTACCCGGCCTGCATCATGGTCGGGTTGGTGCTGTTGCGCAGCGTCGACTCGACGAGCTGACGCGCGGGGCCGAACTGCGCCAGCACCTCGTCGGCGTCGAAGGCCGGATCGTCGGTGTCGACCTCGATCCCCAGCGCGGTGCCGATACCCTCCACCGCGGCCCGCACCGTCGGCGTCAGGCGCACCGGCCATTCGTGCTGGTCGAAACGGGCCAGCGCCGCGGCCAGCGCGCCGACAGCGTTGTCGGTGTTGACCTTCGAACCGTGCCCGGCCTGGCCATTGGCGGTCAATCGCATCCAGGCGGTACCTCGCTCGCCGGCGCCGACCGGGTACAGCCGAATCCCGTCGCCGGCGTGGAACGTGTACGCACCGGATTCGCTGAAGCCTTCGGTGCAGCCCTCGAACAGATCGGCGTGCTCGCGCACGAGGAAATCCGAGCCGTAGACGGCGCTGGCTTCCTCGTCGGCAGTGAACGCGAGCACGACGTCACGACGGGGTCGCCGGCCCTCGCGCATCCAGGCGCGGACCACGGCGAGCATCATCGCGTCCATGCCCTTCATGTCGACCGCGCCGCGGCCCCACAGGACGCCGTCACGGACCTCGCCGGAGAAGGGGTGAACCTGCCAGTCGGCCGGTTCGGCGGGAACGACGTCGAGGTGCCCGTGGACGAGGACGGCGTCGCGGTCGGGTTCGGTGCCGTCGATGCGCGCGACGACGTTCGCCCGGCCGGGCGCCGATTCGATCACGGTGGCCTCGATGCCGACGTCGTCGAGGCGTTCGGCGACGTACTCGGCGGCCGGACGTTCTCGGCACGTGCCGTCGCCGGAGTTGGTGGTGTCGATACGGATGAGGTCCGACGCCAGCGTGGTGACGTCCGAGGGGCGGTCAGCCATAGCGGTCTTCGATGCCATTCGAGATCAGCGTGGTCACGGTCTTGAAGCAGCGGATCATGTCCTCAGCGGTTCCGGCGGTGTAGCGGACCCGGCGCTCGGCGACACGTTCCACGGTGGGCACCATACCGGCGAAATCCGCCAACTGGGTCGCGTCGACTTCGACCTCGACGGTGAACGGTCCGGCGTCGGTGGCCGGTTCGTGCCGCACGGCCGAAGCGGTCGCCGCCTTCGCACCGGCACGGATGTCGGCGAAGGTGCGGGCCGGCGGCTTGCACCGAGCGGCGTAGCGCGACACGTACTCCTTGACCGCGACGGTATGCGCTTCGGGTGCGTACGTCGCCGCATCGGCACACGTGCGGTCGTCGCCGGTGACGAGGATCACCGGCGTTCCGTACTGGGCCGCCACGAGGGCATTGAGCCGCCCCTCACTGGCCGGGGCGCCGTCGAGCCACACACCGGTGATCGAGTTGGGCAGGTAGGTGTGCGCCAGCACTCCCTCGGCCCCGGCTCCCGCGTGGTAGCCGAGAAAGACCACGCCGTCGACGTCGCCGGCCTGGATGCCCTCGACCATCGTCAGTGCCTTGTGCCGGCCGGTGATCATGGTGGCCCGTTCGTCGAGCTCTTCGAGGAGAAGATTGCGCATGGTGGCATGCGCCTCGTTGACGACGACCTCGGTGGCCCCGCCGTCGAACAGCCCGGCGATGGCGCCGTTGACGTCAGAGGTGAACATCGATCGGCAGCGTTGCCACGGCTCGGTGCCGGGCTCGACATCCGCGCTCCACGTCACACCGGTGGCGCCCTCCATGTCGGCCGAGATGAGCACCTTCATAGACCAATACTGTACCTCTTACTAGGGCGGTGGCCGGTCCTCGGCACCGACCCGTCGGCCGAGCTGACCCAGCAGGACCTTCAACGAATTCGCCAGCTCAGCGCGGGCAGGCTGATCGAGCCCGTCGAGCAGCGATTCCTCGTGGCGGAGCAACTCGCCGACGACGCGCTCGTTCAACTGCCGCCCCGTCTCGGTCAGCGCGACCACCACCGACCGACCGTCGTCGCCGGATCGATTCCGCACCACGAGACCGGCCGCCTCGGCACGGGCGACCCGCTGCGATATCGCTCCGGCGGTGACGAAGCTGCGCTGGGCGATCTGCCCAGGGGTGAGCTCGTATGGCGGGCCACTACGGCGCAAGGTGCTCAGCAGGTCGAGGGTCGAACTGTCAGTGCCGAGGCGCTCCAGGGTCCGGCGTCGCTCGTCGGAGAGCAGCTGCGCCAGCCGCCAGATCCGGGTGATGATCCCGATCGACTCGACCGGCACGTCCGGCAGCTCGCGGCGCCACGCCGCCTGAATCCGATCGGCGCCGTCCTCGTCCCGTGTTGTCATGCCGCCCAACCGGCCCTTAGGCTCGTCACGCCAATTAATTTAGCACTAAAGGAGTTTGCATGGCTGCACGGACCATCGTCGTCACCGGGGGCGGAACCGGCATCGGCCGCGCCGTCGCGCAGTCGTTCGCCGCCGACGGCGACACCGTCGTCATCACCGGCCGGCGACGGGAACGACTCGAGCGAGCCGTCGCCGAGATCGGACCGTCCGTACGGGCGATCGACTTCGACGCGTCGGACCCGGTGGCCGTCCAAGCGGCAGCCGAGCACCTGCCTGAACGCGTCGACGTCCTGGTCAACGCGGCAGGGGGCAACACCGGCTTCGACCAGCCCGCCCCGGCACCCGACGACCTGGCCGGCATCGCCGCTGCCTGGCGAGCCAATCTCGACGCCAACGTCCTCAGCGCCGTCCTGATGACCACGGTGCTGACCCCGCGCTTCGTCGACGGCGCGCGCATCGTCACCATCGGTTCGATAGCCGCTCACCAGGGATCGGGCAGCTACGGAGCGGCCAAGGCGGCGGTGGAGGTGTGGACGGTCGACATCGCCGGCCGGCTGGGCCCGCGCGCTATCACCGCGAACGTCGTCGCGCCGGGCCTCACCGAGGGCACGGAGTTCTTCCGGGATTCACTCACCGACGAGCGTCGGCAACGATTGATCAACGCGACCAAGAACGGCCGGGCGGGCAGAACGGACGACGTGACCGCGGCGGTGCGTTACCTGGCTTCACCGGAAGCCGGACACGTCACCGCCCAGGTCCTGCACGTCAACGGCGGCGCCTACCTCGGGCGCTGATCGGCCACCGCGCCGCCGACGGTCTCAGGGAGCGACGACCTCGACTTCGAACCCCTCGTCGTTCTCCATGTACGCGGCGTAGTGATGCGGGCCGCCGGCATGCGGATGCCGATCGGCGAACATGAGGTGCCAGCCGTAGGCCGGGGCCTCGGAGACGATGCGATCGACCATCCATTGCTCGGGGACGGCCAGCGCCAGATGGTTTAGGCCCGGGGCCTTGCGGTCGTAGGCGACCCAGCTCATGTCCGGGGACGCTTCCACCACGACGTAGGGGCCGCCGCCGGGCGCCTGCCAGGAGCGACCGTGCTCCCATGCCTGGAAAAGCGTCCAGCCGAGCCGCTCGAACAGCCAACCGAACGACCGGGTCGCCGCCTCGAGGTCACGGACCCAGACCTCGACGTGGTGCAGCCCCGTCGACGGTGTGGTCGACGGGCTCAGTGACTGATCGTCGACGACGGGCGCGCCCATCGGCGATTGAGCGGGAGCGGAGGACTGCGGATACTGCTGCTCGGAGCCGAAAGAGGGATCCAGCGCTCGAAGCACCGGGTCGAGTTCGTTCACCGCGGAGTCGGTCAGGGGATCGTAGCTCGGCGGGGCGCCGGGCATCGTCTGCTGCGATGCGGGGATGGTTCCGGGAGCAGTGCCGGGTGAGCTGTTGTACGCCGCCGGCGCGCCGTGCTGGGTGTCGTAGTACGGCGCGTAACCCGGATTCGTCTGCGGCGCGGCGGGACCGCCGTAACCCGCGGCGTTGGGAGCGCCGTAACCGGACGCGGGCACGTCGTAGCCCCCAGGTGCCCCGTAGCCACCAGGCGGGAGCACCGCCGGCGGCGCCACCGGGGGTGCGGCGGGAGCACCGGCCATCTGGCCAGGATGAGTACCCACACTCGTGTGCTGCGCACCATGGTCATGCGCAGGCGCCTGAGCAGCGGCCTTGCGCATGCGCCGGAGTTCCGCCGCAGCCGCGTCGAGCCAGTCGTCGACGTCGTCCATGACGTAACCCTCGCGCATCCGGACGACCTTGAACTCCTCGTTCTCGATCTGCTCCGGCGTCACACCGCGCCCGCTGCTGCGCCCCTCGAGGGCGTCGATGACGACGTCGACGAAGTCGTCGACGGCGTCCAGGTCATAGCCCTCTCGCATCCGGGTCGTACGAAACTCGGGCTCGCGACTGACGGCCACCAGGTGTCACTCTCCTCCCGAAGTGAAATGGCCGGTCTCGGGGTACCTCACGACCATGAGTCCAGCCAACTCATGACCCGAGAAGCCGAAATCCCCCGAGACCGGCCGAGCCAATCGCAATGCATACTAATCGGTAACAGTAGCCAGCTGACCACATGCCCCGTCGATGTCGCTACCCCGCGTATCACGGACTGTCACCGGGATACCGCGTTCGGCCAGAGTGGCTACGAATTGCGCCGCCACCTCCGGACGCGACGCGGTCCACTTCGACCCGGGTGTCGGGTTGAGCGGAATCGGGTTGACGTGCACCCATCCTCGTCCACGCGCATCAAGCAGGCGCCCGAGCAGATCGGCCCGCCACGCCTGGTCGTTGATGTCGCGGATCAGAGCATACTCGATGGAGACCCGCCGGCCGGTGGTCTCGAAATAGCGCCGCGCGGCGTCGAGCGCCTCGTCGACCTTCCATCGAGTGTTCACCGGCACCAACTCGTCGCGCAGCTCGTCGTCGGGGGCATGCAGTGACAGCGCGAGCGTGACGCCGAGATCTTCAGCGGCGAGTTTGTCGATCGCCGGAGCGAGTCCCACCGTCGACACGGTGATGCCCCGGCGGCTGAGCCCCAGACCGGCCGGCGCGGCGTCGATGAGCCGGCGTACGGCGGTGACCACCGCCTTGTAGTTCGCCAGCGGCTCACCCATGCCCATGAACACGACGTTGGTGACCTGCCCCGGCCCACCAGCGACCTCACCGGCGCGCAACGCCCGCTCGGCCGCCACGACCTGCTCGACGATCTCGGCCGCGGACATGTTGCGGGTCAGGCCTTGTTGGCCGGTCGCACAGAACGGGCAGTTCATGCCGCAGCCGGCTTGGCTGGACACACACAATGTGACCCGCGGTCGCGCTCCGTCGTAGCGCATCAACACGCTTTCGACCAGCGCACCGTCGAACAGCCGCCACAACGTCTTGCGGGTCGCCCCGTCGTCGGTCTCGACGTGGCGAACGGGGGTGACCAGGACCGGCAGCAGTGACGCGGCCAGGTCGGCGCGAGCCGCGGCCGGAACGTCGGTCATCTGCGCAGGGTCGCTGACGTGGCGGGCGAAATAGTGCCGCGACAGCTGGTCGGCGCGGAACGGCTTCTCGCCCAGATCGGCCACCGCCTGCCGTCGATCGGCGACGTCGAGGTCGGCAAGATGCCGCGGCGGCTTGCCACGGCGCGCGGGGACGAGCGTCAACTCACCGGGTTTGGGCATGATGACCGCCATTGTGACACGCCCGGCCGCAGTGGGCCTCCGCTGACCGGCGAAGGAGGGTCAGGTGACGACGTACTCGAGGACCAGCCACACCAGCGGAGCCGACGGCAGCAGCGAATCCAACCGGTCCATCAGACCGCCGTGCCCCGGCAGCAGCGAACTCATGTCCTTGACCCCGAGGTCACGCTTGATCATGGATTCGCCGAGATCGCCCAGGGTCGCTCCGATGACCCCGACCAGGCCGAGAATCGCGCCGGCCCACCAGGTGCCGTCGAAGGCCAGTATCGCCACCGCCACCCCGGCGGTCCCACCGAGCAGCACCGACCCGGCGAAGCCCTCCCACGACTTCTTCGGACTGACGCTGGGCGCCATCGGATGCCGTCCGGCGATGACGCCCGCGGCGTAACCACCGGTGTCCGAGGCCACCACGACCAGCAGCAGCGCGAACACCTGCCAATGACCGTCGTCGGCGCGCACCAGGATCATCGCGAAACCGGCCAAGAACGGCACGTACACCGCGACGAACACGCCGGCGGCGACGTCACGCAGGTAACCAGGGCTGGAATCGCCCAACCGCCACGCGCCGACGGCAGCGACGGTGAGACCGAGGCTGACCATCAGCGGCGAGGCGCCGCCGGCGTATCCACCGACGAGCATCAGCACGGCGCCGAGCATGACCGGCACGACCGGCACCGCCACCGACCGCTGACTCATCGCCGTCGCGAGCTCCCACACGGCGACGATCATGACCAGCACGACCAGCCCCACGAATGCGGGCTTGAACAGGAACAGCGTGCTCAGGACGATTGCGGCCAGCCCGAGCCCGACGGCGGTCGCCGCGCGCAGATCACGCCCCGCCCGGCCGTGCCGCCGCGCGCGATGCCCCGGACCTTTGGCGCCGGCCTCCGGAGGCTGCGACTCGGGCGGCTCGTCGGTCATCACCACGTGTCTCAGACCTCGAGCAGTTCGGCTTCCTTGCGCTTGAGCAACTCGTCGATCTGGTCGATGTAGTTCTTCGTGAGCGTTTCCAGCTGCTTCTCGGCCCGGGCGACGTCGTCCTCACCGACCTCGCCGTCACGAGCGAGACGGTCCAAGGTCTCCTTCGCGTGCCGGCGCACACTGCGGATCGAGACCCGTGAGCCCTCGGCCTTCTCTCTGGCGACCTTGATGTACTCCCGGCGGCGTTCCTCGGTCAGCACCGGAAGGGCGACCCGGATGATCGTGCCGTCGTTGGTCGGGTTGACCCCGAGGTCGGAATCGCGGATCGCGCGCTCGATGGCGCCGAGCGAGCTCTTGTCGTACGGCTGCACCGTGATCATGCGCGCGTCGGCGATGTGGAACGACGCGAGCTGGTTGACCGGCGTGGGTACGCCGTAGTAGTCGACCATGATCTTGTTGAACAGCGAGGGGTGCGCTCGGCCGGTCCGGATCGTCGCGAAATCCTCTTTACCGACCGAAACGGCCTTCTCCATTTTCTCCTCAGCCTCGAGGAGGGTTTCGTCGATCACCATGACTCCTTCGCCTTGCGTGTGCCGTCTCTACTCAAGAGGTTCCCCGACCGAACCCGGTCACGTCACCGGCATCGTGTCACGGACTCTACGACCCACCGACATCGACGACGGTTTCGACGTCGGAGGCGACCAAGGTGCCGATCTTCTCGCCCCGGATCGCCCGGGCGATGCCGTCATCCACATCGAGGCCGAACACCACAATAGGCAGGTGGTTGTCCATGCAGAGGCTGAAGGCGGCCGGATCGGCCACATTGAGTCGCTGCCGCAGCACTTCTGCGTAGGAGATGGTGACATATCTGCGCGCGTCCGGATGCGTGTGCGGGTCGGCCTCGTAAACGCCGTCAACCCCACTCTTACCCATGAGCAGCCGGTCACAACCGATTTCCAGGGCGCGCTGGGCGGCCACGGTATCGGTGGTGAAGTACGGCATGCCCGCACCGGCACCGAAGATCACGACCCGGCCCTTCTCGAGGTGCCGCGCCGCGCGCCGGGGAATGTACGGCTCGGCCACCTGGCCCATCGTGATGGCCGTCTGCACCCGAGTGTCGACGCCCCGGTGCTCGAGGAAGTCCTGCAGGGCCAGGCAGTTCATGACCGTGCCGAGCATGCCCATGTAGTCGCCCCGGGCTCGGTCCATGCCGTGGTGCTGCAACTCCGCGCCGCGGAAGAAATTGCCCCCTCCCACGACCACAGCCACCTGAACGCCGTCGTCGATCACCTCGGCGATCTGCGCGGCGATGCGGCGCACGACATTCGGGTCGACGCCGACCGCGCCGCCGCCGAACACTTCACCGGACAGCTTCAGCAGGACCCGCTTGGCCGCGCCCAGCGGCGTCGGGGGTCTGTCGGTCGCGGCCGGCACCGCCGTGGTGTCGCTCGTCTCGGTCACGGTGCCGGCCTCCTGCGGTCGTACGGGTTGACGGGGCTGAACAGGTGCTCCGCTCAGGCGGCGCCGACCTCGAAACGGACGAACCGCTTGACCGTGACGCCGGCCTCTTGCATGAGAGAACCGACGGACTTCTTCGAATCCTTCACCGCCGGCTGGTCGAGCAGGACGGTGTCCTTGAAGTATCCGTTGAGCCGGCCCTCGACGATCTTCGGCAGCGCCTGCTCGGGCTTGCCTTCTTCGCGAGCAGTCGCCTCGGCGATGCGCCGCTCGTTGTCGATGACGTCGGCCGGCACCTCGTCGCGGTTGGTGTACTGCGGGCGCAGCGCTGCAACCTGCATGGCGGCATCGTGCGCGGCCTGAGCGGCCTCGGCCGAGCCGTCGGATTCGTACTCGACCAGGACGCCCACCTGCGGCGGGAGGTCGGCGGAGCGACGGTGCAGGTACGTGGCGAACTGACCGTCGACGACGGCGGCCTTGGTGAGCTCGATCTTCTCACCGATGACCGCAGCGGCCTCGTCGATCGCCGCGCTGACGGTGCGTCCGTCCGGCATGCTCGAACCGAGCAGCGTGTCGACGTCGCCAGCCTTGGCCGTGGCCGCAACGGCGACGATGTCGGCGGCGAGCTTCTGGAAGTCAGCGTTCTTCGCGACGAAGTCGGTCTCACAGGCCAGTACGATCAGCGCCGGGCCGTCGGCCGCGACGAGACCGTTGGACGTGGTGCGCTCGGCGCTGCGCTTGGCGGCCTTGGCCGCGCCCTTGATCCGCAGGGCCTCGATGGCCTGGTCGAAGTCGCCGTCGGCACCCTCCAGCGCCTTCTTCGCGTCCATCATGCCGGCGCCCGTGGCCTCACGCAGGCGCTTGACGTCGGCGGCAGTGATGTTCGGCATCCTCACACTTCTCTCTATAGTCAGTAAGTCGTCAAAGCTCGCGGCGGCCCGGTGTGACCGAGCCGCCGCGACGTGAATCGGGGTGGTGCTCAGGCCTGCGGAGCGGCGGGCTGGGCGCCCTCGTTCTGCTCGGCGGCTTCGGCGACGGCCTCGGCGGACTCACCCGCGACCTGGGTGGAGGGCTCGGCCGGAACCTGGGCGGCGTCGTTCTCGGTGACGGTGCCCGAGTCGGCCTGGAGCAGCTCCTTCTCCCACTCGGCGAGCGGCTCGTCAGAGGCGAGGTCGGTGCCGTTGGTGGCCTCGCCGCGCTGCCCGTGCCGGGCCAGCAGCCCGTCGGCGACGGAGTCGGCCACGACGCGCGTGAGCAGCGACACCGCGCGGATGGCGTCGTCGTTACCCGGGATCGGGTAGTCGACCTCGTCAGGGTCGCAGTTGGTGTCGAGGATGGCGACGATCGGGATACCCAGCTTGCGGGCCTCGTCGACGGCGAGGTGCTCCTTCTTGGTGTCGACGATCCACACGGCGCTGGGCACCTTGGACATCGTGCGCACGCCGCCGAGAGTCCGCTCGAGCTTGTCCTTCTCACGCCGGCGCATGAGAAGTTCCTTCTTCGTCAGCCCCGACCCCGCGACGTCGTCGAAGTCGAGTTCCTCGAGCTCCTTGAGCCGCTGCAGCCGCTTGTTGACGGTCTGGAAGTTGGTGAGCATGCCGCCGAGCCACCGCTCGGTGACGTAGGGCATGTTGACACGGGTGGCCTGCTCGCGCACGGCCTCCTGAGCCTGCTTCTTGGTGCCCACGAACAGCACCGTCCCGCCGTGCGCCACGGTCTCTTTGACGAACTCGTACGCGCGGTCGATGTAGGACAGCGACTGCTGCAGGTCGATGATGTAGATGCCGTTGCGCTCGGTGAGGATGAACCTCTTCATCTTCGGGTTCCAGCGCCGGGTCTGGTGCCCGAAGTGCACGCCGCTTTGCAGCAACTGCCTCATGGTGACGACGGCCATGGCCTGCGTCTCCTCCTAGTGCGCCGGCCGCAGATCGCGAGGCGGCGCGTTGTTTGCGGTTGTTCGCAGCGGTGGTCGGCCGCTACGCCTGGTGCCCGCGGCCGCTGCGCCGCCTGTGGGTTCGTGTGACGAACCGTCCAGGACCGTTGGCGAGCAAAACCTTGCGTGCGGGCACGCGAATTCGACCCAGACAAAGCTGAGCCGCTGCCAGTATAGATGGACACGCAGGTCCGACACCACTCGTTGGGCCGCGCCCCGCTCGGCCGAGTGCGGTGGCCGTTCACAGGGCGGGCCGAGCCGCCTCATCCACGCGTTCGCGCCGTTCATGGTGTTCCGATGTCCCGGGGACGCGGGATTCCAGGGGTCGGGGGTCACAGGGGTCGGGGTCACAAGGGTCGGTCCAACGTGTCCCAGCCGAGCGTCCCTGGTTCCACAGCCGAGCGTCCCTGGTTCCACAGCCGAGGGTCATGGTGAGGCCACCAACGTGACGGTCGCCTCGGGCCTGGCTCAGGTGCAAACTGACGAGCTTCGCGCTGGGCGCTGTCGTGAAGATCGTCGTGCTGACGATTGCCGTTCTACGCCGCGCATCTTCACACGACGATCATCACGACCCCACGCCCTCGGCCAAATCACACACGACGATCATCACGACCCCGCGCGCCCGTGGCCACGCCGGACGCGCGAACGACCAATCCGTGGGCCAAGCCACCCCCCGGGTGCACTCCGAACAGCTCAGCCCGTGACCCCGTGCAGGTGACAGGCCGCCTCCTGGCGCGACCCGACTGGCTGTAGCACCGGATCGTGGTCGGGGCACGGCTCGAACACCCGCGGGCAGCGGGTGCGGAACCGGCAGCCCGATGGCGGATTCGTCGGGCTGGGGATGTCACCTTGCAAGACGATGCGCTCGCGTACGCGCTCGCGTTCGGGCACCGGAACCGGCACGGCGGACACCAGCGCTTCGGTGTAGGGATGTTGAGGCTCGTCACCGACGGCCACGCCGTCGCCGATCTCCACGACCCGGCCCAGGTACATCACCGCGACTCGGTCGGCGACCTGCCGGACGGCGGCCAGGTCGTGCGAGACGAACAGGTACGTCAGGCCTAGTTCCCGCTGCAGACGCACCAGCAGATTCACGACCTGGGCCTGCACCGAGACGTCCAGTGACGCGATCGGCTCGTCGCAGACGATGAAGTCGGGCTCCCCGGCCAGTGCGCGGGCGATGCCGACACGCTGGCGCTGGCCACCGGAGAACTCGTGCGGATAGCGGTTGCGCAGATCCGGATTGAGCCCGACGATCTCCATCAGCTCCGACACCCGGGCGCGACGACGTTCGCGGCCGCGATGCAGCCCGTGGATCACCAGTGGCTCACCGATCGACTCTCCCACGGTGAACCGGGGATCCAGCGAGGCGAACGGGTCCTGGAACACCATGGCCGTGCGCCGGCGCAAGGCGCGCAACTCTCGCGCCGGCATGCCCGTGACGTCGGTGCCGTCGAACTCGACCGCGCCGCCGGTAGGTTCGACCAGCCGCAACAGCGCGTTGCCCAAGGTCGACTTGCCGCAGCCGGACTCCCCCACCAGGCCCAAGGTCTCGCCCCGGAAGATCTCGAGATCGACGCCGTCGACCGCGCGCACCGCGCCCGGCGACGAGCGGAACGGGCCGGGAGCGGGCAGCGGGAAATGCACCTCGAGGCTTTTCGCGCGGACGAGCACATCGCCTTGAGTCATCGCTGCCCCTCCGGTTCATCCGCCGCGTCGATGCGATAGAACGTCGCCGCCCGGTGGTTCTCAGCAGCTGCGGCCACCGGCGCCAACGGCGGAACCTCGGTCTTGCATCGGTCGTCCAGCCGGTAGGCGCACCGTGGATAGAAGGCGCAGCCTTCGGGCAGCGCGACCGGATCGGGTGGCAGGCCGGGCATCGTCGTCAGCGGGTCACGCTCACGTGCCGATCGAGGGTCGTCAAGCAGCGGGAGCGACGACAACAGTCCCCTCGTGTACGGGTGGGACGGCCGCGAGTAGAGGTCGTCCACCGCGGCTTCCTCGACGCACCGTCCGGCGTACATCACGATCACGTGATCGGCGATGCCGGCGACCACGCCGAGATCGTGGGTGATCCACACCACGGCCATCCCGTGCTCGCCCTGCAGCCGTTCGATCAGCTCGAGGATCTGCGCCTGCACGGTGACGTCCAGGGCCGTGGTGGCCTCGTCGGCGATCAACACCTGCGGGTTGCCGGCCAGCGCGATGGCGATCATGACCCGCTGGCGCATCCCGCCGGAGAGCTGGTGCGGGTAGGCACGCAGCCGACCCTGCGGGTCGGGAATGCCGACCTCACCGAGCAACTCCGCCGCGCGGGTGCGTACGGCGCGGTCGCTGGCCTTCTCATGAGCTTGCAGCGCCTCGGCGATCTGGCGGCCGACGGTGAGTACCGGGTTGAGCGAGGTCATCGGGTCCTGGAAGACCATGCCGATGCCGGCGCCGCGCACGCGGCGCAGGTGCTCCTCGGACCGGCCGATGAGCTCGTCGCCGTCGAAGACCGCGCTGCCGTGCACCTCGGTGACCGCCTGCGGCAGCAAGCCCAGCACGGCCAGTGACGTCACGCTCTTGCCCGAGCCGGATTCACCGACGATGGCCAGGGTCTCACCCGGTTCGACGTCGAAGTCGACCCCATTGACCACGCGAGCAAGCCCGCCGCCGGTCCGAAACGCCACGCGCAGGTCGCGCACCGAGAGCACCGGGCTCATGCGCCCACCCCTTTCATCGCCGAGCGTTGGCGCGGATCGAGCACGTCGCGCAAGGCGTCACCGAGGACGTTGAAGGCCAGCACCGTCACGAAGATGGCCGCTCCCGGGAACACCGCCATCCACCAGGCTTGCTCGATGAAGCCACGCCCCTCGGACAACATGCGCCCCCACGACGGGTCCGGCGGCTGCGTGCCCAGGCCCACGAAACTCAACGCGGCCTCGGACAGGATGGCGAACGCCAGACTGATCGACGTCTGCACGATGATCGGCGCGGTGACGTTGGGCAGCACGTGCCGGACGATGATGCGCACGTTGCCCGCGCCGGCCGAGCGGGCCGCACGCACGTACACCTCCTCGCGGACGCTGAGCACGCTCGCGCGGGTGATGCGCGCGAAGATCGGGGTGTAGACGATGCCGATCGCGATCATCGCGTTGGTGGAGCCGGCCCCGAGGATCGCCAGGACGGCGATCGCCATGAGCAGCGCGGGAAAGGCGAACAGCACGTCCATGACCCGCATCAGGGTGTCGTCGACCCACCGGCCGAAGTAGCCGGCCAGCAAGCCCACCACCACGCCGGCGGTCAAGGAGATCCCCACCGCCACGGCGCCCACGCGCAGCGACACCTCCGCGCCGGCCAGAACGCGCGCGAACACGTCGCGGCCGAGCTCGTCGGTGCCGAACCAGTGCTCGCCTGACGGCGCCTGCAGCCGGTTCGCGATGTCGGGGGTGAAGATGTCGTCGCGGGGCACGATCGACTCGGCCAGGAGCGCCGCGAACACGAGCCCGGCGAGGACGACGACGGCCGCGATGGCCAACGGGTTACGCGCCAGCAAGGTCAGCGTTTCCAGCCACCGTGGCCGGTGCTGACGCGTCACCGGCGGCGTCTCAGCGGACTCCTCGATACTCATCGGCTGCTCCGGTACGAGATCCGCGGATCGAGCCGCGCGTAGGTGAGATCGACGATCAAGTTGATCACCAGGAAGATCACTGCGAACAGCAGGACCGCGCCCTGCAGCACCGGATAGTCGCGCGACTGCACGGCCTGAAACGCCAGTTGGCCCAGCCCTTGGTAGGCGAAGACGTACTCGACGATCACGACGCCGGACAGCAGATACGCGAGCTGCACACCGCCGACGGTCACGAACGGCACCAGCGCATTACGCAGAACGTGCCAGCGCAGGACGTCACCGGCGCGCATGCCCTTGGCTCGGGCCGTGCGCACGTGGTCCTGTCCGATCGCCTCCAGGACCGAGGAACGCACGAAGCGGGTCAGAATGGAGCCGCTTCCCACACCTGCGGTCACCGCGGGCAGCAGCAGATGCTGGGCCCAACCGAGCGGATCCTCGAACAGCGGCGTGTATCCCGCCGACGGCAGCCAGCCCAGCGTGCCGGCGAAGATCAGGATGAACATGATGCCCAGCCAGAAGTCCGGGACGCTCAGCCCGGCCTGGCTGCTCAGCGTGGCGAACCAATCGACCGGGGACCTGGGGCGCAGCGCGGAGAGCGTGCCCAACGGCACGGCAATGAGTATCGCGACCAGGATCGCTCCCCCAGCGAGCGACAGGGTGGCCGGCAACCGCTCGATGATCAGCGACGTCACGGTCTCGCCACTGCGGAAGCTCACCCCCAGATCGCCGGTGAGCGCGGAGGTGATCCAGTTGACGTACTGCACCGGCACCGAGTCGTCGAGCCCGGACCGCGCGCGCAGCGCCTCGTAGGTGTCCGGGTCGAACCGGGTGCCCAGCGCCAACCGGATCGGGTCCCCCGGCACCAGCTGCATGATGGCGAAGACGAGCACGCTCACGCCGAGCAGCACGACGGCCGATTGCCACAGCCGCCGCAGGACGTATCCGGTCACTCCGGCAGCCTCACCGACTCGAAGTTGATGGCCTTGTCCGCACGCACCTCGTACCCCTCGAGTCCGGGAGCCCAGGCCTGAACCACGTCGGGGTTGTACAGGTACAGGTAGCTGACGTCGTCGGCGATGAGCTCGGCGGCCTGGTCGTAGAGCGCCTTGCGGGCGTCCCGGTCGGTCTCGGTGGCGGCTTGGCCGAGCAGGTCGTCCACCTCGGGGTTGCAGTAGCTGTGGAAGTTCGAGGTGCCTTCGCACACGTGCTGGGCGTGGTAGAACCCGAACGGGTCGAGGTTGCCCAGCCAGCCGAGCATGAACGCGTCGTAGTCACCTTGGGACTGCCGGTCCAGCCACGTGCCGAAGTCCTCCTGCTCGATGTTGACCTCGACGCCGACCTCGGCCAGGTTCGCCTGGATGACCTGGGCCGCCTGAATCGTCTCCGGGTATTCGTCGGTGACCATCAAGCCCATCTGTACCGGCGTGGCCGCGCCGGCCGACTCGATGAGGTCCGTCGCCTGCGCCGGGTCGTGTTCGAACGGCGCGTACTCGTGGTACCAGAAACTCTGCTCGGGAATCGCCGTCTGGTTGACCGTCGCGGCCCCGAACTTCGCCGCCTCGGTCACGGCGGCCCGGTCGATGCCGAAGGCCACGCCCCGGCGGAAGTCGCGGTTGTCGAACGGCGGCTTGGCCTGGTTCATCGCCATGTACCAGTAGTCGACGCTGGGCGTGGTACCGAGTTCGACCTGGTCGTCGTCGGCGAGGCTCTCGACGTCTTGCGGCGGCACGTTGTCGGTCCAGTGGACGTCGCCGGAGCGCAGCGCCGTCAGCGCCGCCGTCGGCTCGCTGATGTACTGGAACTCCACGCCGTCGATCGACGGAGCGTCGCCCCAGTAGTCGTCGTACGCGGCCAGCGTGACACCGCCCGCCGCGGACGACTCGAAGGTGAACGGCCCGGTACCGACGGCCTCGGTGGCCAGGTCGTACTCGTCGGCTGCGCCCTCGGGAATGATCGACATCCCTTTGAAGCCACCGATGTTGGACAGCAGGGCCGGTGTCGGTTCGCTGAGCGTGATGACCACCGTCTGGGGATCCGGCGCCTGCACATCAGCGACGCTGGCGAACCGGAACGCGTTGGCCAGTTGCTCGTCGATGATGCGGTTGTAGGAGTAGACGACGTCGGCGGAATCGAACTCCGAGCCGTCGTGGAAGGTGACCCCTTCGCGCAGGGTGAACGTCCACGTCAAGCCGTCGTCACTGGTGGTCCACTCGGTGGCGAGGCTGGGCTGGAACTCGCCTTCGGCGTCGGGCACGACCAGCGTGTCGTAGACGTTCTCGAGAACCTGGAAGCTCGCGTAGGCCTGGGTCTTGTGCGGGTCGAACTGGTCGGGCTCGGCGGAGATCGCGGCGATCAGCGTGCCGCCGGCGGATCCGCCTTCACCACCGTCACCGCCGCCTTCGCCGTCGACGTCGACGTCCTCGCCTCCGCTGCAGGCGCCCGCCAGCACGGCGACGGCGAGAACCGCCGCAAGTCCCCTGCCGCCGCGTTGCCGACCTGTCCGTGCCATGACCCTCGCCTTACCCTTCGGCCCACGCCTGATCGTTGCTCACTTGTCGAGATGTTCGACTCTTCCGACTCCCCCCTCGGGCGCGTCCACCTGTGAGCACCGTCGGCCCAGCTTCGTTACGGCTTCTTGACTCGTTCGTGACGCAATCCGTGGGCGTGTTCGCCGGGACGTCCGCATCGTGGTCGCGTGGCGGTTGTCCACAACGATCGCGGGGTGACCTGGTTGTCCACATTTTGCGAATCGGGCCATCCCGAGCGGCCGGCTGAGTTGGATGCTCGGGCGCATGCCCCGAATCGTCCTGTTGTTCTCCGTGCTGGCCGTCGTGTTCGCCGTCTCCGCTGCTACCTGTGGGGTCGCGCGGGCAGGGCCTGACGTGCTCGGCGGCTCGCCCGGGTGGGTGCGGCCGGTGGGCCCGCCGAACGGGCCTCTGGACGTGGTGTCCGGCTTCGACCCGCCTGCCGATCCCTGGGGGCCTGGCCACCGGGGCGTCGATCTGGCGGCCCCGGCCGGTGCCGAGGTGCGGGCGCCGGGCCCGGGGCGGATCACCTACGCGGGCCTAGTCGCCGGGCGGGGCGTGCTCGTGGTCGACCACGGCCCACTGCAGTCCACGTACGAGCCGGTCACGGCGAGCGTGGCGAATGGCGACGTCGTGCGCGCCGGAGACCCGATCGGCACGCTCGCCGCGGCGGGCAGCCACTGCGCACCGGCGACCTGCCTGCATTGGGGCGCGCGCAGCAACGCGCGCTACATCGACCCGCTGAGCCTCGTGGCAGCCGCACCGGGCACGGTCAGGTTGCTCCCCCTGGGGCAACGGACGGTCTCCGGCGATGCGCCGGACCCGCCGGTGCTCCCCGGGGGCGCCCGGCTCGCGTGGCCGGTCGCCGAGCCACGCGTCACCTCGGCGTTCGGCATGCGCACGCATCCGCTCACCGGCGTGTACAAGCTGCACGACGGCACCGATTTCGGCGCGGCCTGCGGCACCGGCGTCCACGCCGCGGCGGCGGGTCGCGTCACCGACGTGGGCGACCGGGGAGCTTACGGGTTGCAGGTCACGGTCGATCACGGCCGGGTGGGCGGCGTGCCCGTCACCACGTCGTACAGCCATCTCGCCCGGGCTGCCGTCACGGCGGGTGACACCGTTGCCTCCGGGCGCACGATCGGGTTGGTCGGCACCAGCGGCTCGTCCACGGGGTGTCACCTGCACTTCATGGTGTATGCCGATGGACAGGTGGTTGATCCGATGCTGTGGCTGCCCGGGACACCCGCGGGCGAACCGGAACGCGCCAAGCACGCCGGGGTCGCGCGTTCGCCGGTCACGCGCGTGGGTGGGCTTGCCGGTAGGCCTGCCGCAGCCGGTCGACGGAGACGTGAGTGTAGATCTGCGTCGTGCCCAGCGAGGCGTGGCCCAGCAGCTCCTGCACGCTGCGCAGGTCCGCGCCGCCTTCGAGCAGATGGGTCGCGGCCGTATGCCGAAGCCCGTGCGGGCCTACGTCGGGCGCGCCCGGCACGGCACGCAGCCGCTGGTGAACGATGGCGCGCGCCCCACGCTGCCCGAGCCGGGCCCCCCGGACACCGACGAACAGCGCCGCTGCGGCCGCCGACCGCGCCAGCTGCGGGCGTCCCATGCGCAGCCACGCATCCAGGGCGGTCTGCGCCGGCACACCGTAGGGCACGCTTCGCTCCCGCCGGCCCTTACCGAAGACGCGGACCACCCGGCGCTCGGCGTCGATGTCGTCGACGTCGAGACCGACGAGCTCGCCCACGCGGATCCCGGTGGCGTAGAGCAACTCGAGCAACGCATGGTCGCGCAGATCGACGGGGTCGCCGCTGGAGGCGGCGTCCGCTGCGGCGTCGAGCAGGGTCGACGCCTCGCCGGCCCGCAGGGGCTCAGGCAGCACTCGATGCGCCCGTGGCGCGGCGAGCAGCGCCCCCACGTCCTCGGCCAACCGCCCGCCGCGGTGCGCCCACGCCGTGAACACCCGGGCCGCCGACGCCCGGCGCGCCAACGTCGCACGCGATCGCCCTTGCGTGCGCTGTGCTGCCAGCCAGCTGCGCAGCACCGAGAGGTCAAGCTCGGAGACCTCGGTCATGCCGCGCCGCGCCAGGTGCGTCATCAAGCTCGTCACGTCGCCGACGTAGGCGCGCACCGTGTGCTCGGATCGGTCGCGTTCAGCACCGAGATACCGGGCGAACTCCGCCACGGCCGATGCCAGAGCAGGCGGCAGATCGTCGGCTGGGGTCTCCACAAGCTCACAGTGCGGCCCACGAACGGCCTGGTCAAGGACCGCCACGCGGCAGCCGCCACCCGGCACCGTCCTCCTCGACCCAGCCGGCTCCAGCGAGCACGTCCATCTCGGCACGCACGGTCGCAGCCGACAAGCTCGTGGCTTCGACCAGCATCGCCACGCTCGTCGTCCGGCCGACGGCCATCGCTTCGCGCAGCCGTCGGTGCACCGGCGACAGGCGGTCGAAGGGCCGGTCCTCGCCTCGCCGGGCTGGTACGGCATCGGCGCCCAGCGCCCCGACCGCATCGACGACGTCGCGCGCGTCGGTCACCAACGTCGCCCCTTTCTCGCGGACGAGGTCGTGGCACCCTGCCGACAACGCGGAAGTCACCGGGCCCGGCACGGCGAGCACCTCCCGGCTGAGTTTGACCGCCCAGCCGGCCGTGCTCAATGCACCGGATCGCATCGCCGCCTCGACGACGACGGAGCCGGCCGACAACGCCGCGATGATGCGGTTGCGAGCCAGAAACCACGACCGCATCGGCCGTACGCCCGGCGGCATCTCGCTGAGCACGACACCCTGGGCGGCGATCCGGTCGAGCAAGCTGGCGTGACTCTTCGGATAGGCCACGTCGACGCCGCAGGCCAGCACCGCCACCGTCGTGCCGCCCATGGCCAGCGCACCGCGGTGCGATGCGGCGTCGATGCCGAAGGCGGCGCCTGACACGACGGTCCAGCCGGCCATCGCCAGGTCCGAACCGAGGTCGGCTGCGACCCGCTCGCCGTACCGAGTGGCATTGCGGGATCCGACCACGGCCACGGCCGATTCCGCGGCTGTGACCAGCTCCGCCTCGCCGCGCCACCACAGGCCCAGCGGGGGTGGCACCGCGTCCGCGCCGGCGTCCAGGGTTTCGCGCATCGCCTCGAGCGCGACCGGCCAACCGGCCTCGCCTGGGCACAGGTAGCCGATCCCCAACCGGTCCGCTGTGGCCAGCACCTCCTCGCCGTCCACCTGCCCGCTACGCAACCGATCACGCATGCGATGGTTCGGGTCGAGCTTGGTGTCG
>JAJYTA010000276.1 GCA_021793295.1 Actinomycetes bacterium | reverse complement strand
GGTGCAGCTGCTCTGGTGTGCGCTCGGTGGTGGTGTGCAGCTTCACCAGCCGGGCGTAGTAGTCGTCGCCGTCGGGCAGCCAGCGAAGCCCGGCGCGGTCGTCGGCCCGGCTGTGCGGGACGACCTCGCTGGCCAACACGTCCCGGTAGCGGCGCAGCGCCGGGTACACGATCTGGTGGAGCAGCCGGTCCCGCTCGGCCTCGAACGCCGCGACGTCGACGCCGGAGCCGTCCGCCGGTACCGGGCGGCGCAGCGAATCGTTGTCCGGGTCACCGAGATACCGGTCGAAGTGCTCCACGGTCGCTTGCACGAGACGACGCACCGGAACCCGGCCGGCGGCGATACCGGCTCGGTGCCGCTGCGCGATCGCCTCGAACACCGCGGGCAATCCGGCCAGCCGTGCCAGGTACCCGTCGGCGTGGGCCTGCTCGGTGATGCCGACCATGCCCAGGTCGGCGAGCAGCCCGGGCGCGGGCGCGAAGAACGTGTCGGTGATCGTGTATTCGACGCCGCGGCAGTGAATGTCGTCGAGCGCTGTCTCGGCCTGTTGCAGCACGACGGCGCGGGTGACGCGGTCGGTGGCGCTCAGCGTCGCTGGGTCGATGGCTCGGGCACGGTCGGCGACGTCGCTCACCCGGGTCGCGGTGTTCTGCTGGCCGGCCTCGGTGTAATCCGGCAACCGGTCCTCGCGGTCGCGGATTCCCAGCAGCGAAGCCCCGATCGGGCTGACGTCGAGCAGGACGTCGAAGAGTTCGTCGGCAAGCTGATCCACCGTCATGCGGGCCTCCAGGGTCGGGCGAGTCCGCCGGTGAGGCTACACGCGCCGTGAGCCCCGAGGGTGACGCGGAGGCGGGCCCCCCTGCACGGGGCCCGCCTCGTGCCCAACCCCGCCCACGTCAGTTCCAGATCTCACCGACCCATTCCGGATGGTCGATGAACGGGTTCCGGTTGTGCTGCCATTCGTCGAAGATCACTTGGTTGCGACGGCGCTCGAACTCGTCGGGTGGATCCTGCGCATGCCAGTCACGCAGCACCGAGAGGCGTCCGGTGAAGGGCGTGGACCCGTTGTCGACCTGGTCGTTGACCTCGAGGTCCGGGTATCCGTCGTCGCCTTCGTAGCGCACGGCCATGTAGAAGATCATCCGGGCCACGTCGCCCTTGATCTCGTCGCGCGGCTCCCACGAATCGTCGTCGGTTCGGTTGCCCGGAGCGCCGTCGACCGCTGAGCCGCCGACGTCGAAGTCCTTGTTGCCCCGCTCGGCGTTGACCGCCACGTCGGTCGGGCGCAGATGGTGCACGTCGGTGCCTGGCCCGGGAGCCGTGCCGAAATCGCCGTGGGACTTGGGCCACACGTGTTCGCGATTCCATTCACCGGAACCGCCGCCGTTGGCGTCCTCGTCCAGCGAACGCCCGCTGTAGAGCAGGATCACCGATTCCGGATCGGCAGGATCCTCATCGGTGTCGCGCAGGGCACTCCAGACCTCGTCATACGTCAACGTGGTGCTGTCGGAGACGATCTCGTGCAGCGCATTCTTGAGCTCGTCGCCGGTCAGTCCTTCAGCATCGGCGTAATAATCCGTCGCCTCGTCGTCCGGCTGCGCTGCGGACGCCACGAACGCCACGGAAACGACGGCAGCACCGACCGCGAAGATCGCTGGGACACTTCGCCTCATCAGCACATCACGCCTTCGTGACCGGTACATCGACGACCTGAGCTCGGGAAAGTCATGCCGACCTCATTGTGATTCGTACTATTCACGCTGATCACGAACGATGTCAATGTAGACGGCCATTCGTGCAGCGCAACCGGTTTCCGTGGCAGGCGGCCGCGTCGGCTCGGTCGGGGGTCGAGCGGTCGGCGCGGGTCGGACCGGGCAGGATGGACGCCGACGCCCACCCGGAGACGATCGCGCGGAGGAGCTGCGATGAACACCAGTGACCATCCAGAACCAACGGCGCGGCGCAGCGCCGCCTGGTTTGCCGCCGAGGGCCGAAACGGGTTCATTCACCGCTCGTGGATGCGCAACCAGGGGTTCGGCCCCGAGGTCTTCGACGGTCGCCCGGTCATCGGCATCGCGAACAGCTGGTCCGAGCTCACACCGTGCAACGCTCACCTGCGCGATGTCGCCGAAGCCGTCAAGCGTGGCGTCTGGGAAGCCGGAGGGTTGCCGCTGGAGTTCCCGACCATGTCGCTCGGCGAAACGCTGATGCGCCCGACGACGATGTTGTTCCGCAACCTCATGGCCATGGAGGTCGAAGAGTCCATCCGGGCGAACCCGCTGGACGGCGTCGTGCTGCTGTCCGGCTGCGACAAGACCACACCGGCCCAGCTGATGGGCGCGGCCAGCGTCGACATTCCGTCGATCATGGTCACCGGCGGGCCGATGCTCAACGGCAAGTTCCGCGGCCGCGACATCGGCTCCGGAACCAGCGTCTGGCGGCTCAGCGAAGAGATGCGCGCCGGGCGGCTGACCCAGGCCGATCTCACCGAGGCCGAGGGCTGCATGTCCCGGAGCCGCGGGCACTGCATGACCATGGGCACCGCGTCCACCATGGCGTGCATCGCCGAAGCGCTGGGAATGCAGCTCTCCGGCGGCGGCACCATCCCGGCCGTCGACGCCCGCCGCTACGCCCTCGCTCAAGCTGCCGGCCGGCGGGCCGTCCAGATGGTGCACGACGACCTGCGCCCCTCGCAGGTGCTCACCCGGGCCGCGTTCGAGAACGCCATCCGGGCGAACGCCGCACTGGGCGGCTCGACGAACGCGGTGGTGCACCTGCTGGCCCTAGCCGGCCGCGTCGGCGTCGAGCTGGACCTCGACGAGTTCGACACGCTCACCGCCGCCGTCCCGGTCCTCGTCGATCTGATGCCGTCGGGGCAGTTCCTGATGGAGGACTTCCACTACGCCGGCGGACTGCCCGTGGTGCTCCGCGAGCTCGGCGAGCTCATCAACGGCTCCGCGATCACCGTCAGCGGTCGCAGCATCGGTACCGAGGTCGCCGATGCACAGTGCTGGAACAGCGACGTCATCCGGACCGTCGCCGAACCGTTCGCGCCGGCCGGCTCGGGCACGGCCGTGCTGCGGGGCAACCTCTGCCCGGACGGCGCAGTGCTGAAAGTGTCCGCCGCCTCGGAGCACCTGCTCAAGCACCGTGGCCAGGCCCTCGTCTTCGACCGCGTCGAGGAGTACACCGCGCGGGCCGACGACCCGGACCTGCCGGTCGACCCGTCCACGGTGATCGTCGTGCGTAACGCCGGCCCCAAGGGCTACCCGGGCTTTCCCGAAGTGGGCAATGTTCCGGTGCCGAAGGTCCTGCTCAGCGCGGGAGTCGAGGACGTCGTACGGATCAGTGACGCCCGCATGAGCGGCACCGGCTACGGCACCTGCGTACTGCACGTCGCGCCGGAGGCAGCCGCCGGCGGGCCGTTGGCGTTGGTGCGCACCGGCGACTGGATCGAGCTCGACGTCGCGGCTCGGCGACTCGACCTGCTGGTCGACGACGACGAACTCGCTGCTCGTCGGGCGGCGCACGCTCCAGCCGATCCCCCACCGCAGCGGGGCTGGGCCAAGCTCTACACCGAACACGTCCTGCAGGCCGATCGCGGCGCGGACCTGGACTTCCTGGTGGGCGGGAGCGGCGACGCCGTGCCGAGACACTCCCACTGACCGGGGTTCGCGCGCTTCTGGCGGGATTTCCACCTTTCATCACCACGGGAAGCGTGAAAAAGCCTCCAGAAGTGCACGGGCTGCACGCGCCGTGCAGGAGCACGGCCGTGGCGTGGTAACTCCCAACCGCGGGTCAGCCC
>JAJYTA010000275.1 GCA_021793295.1 Actinomycetes bacterium | reverse complement strand
ATGAACAGTGGGGCATCTCCACTGTCGTGACGGGCATCATCCTGACTGTCGCTGCCGCAGCGGTGGTCCTCGGCGGAATCCAGAGCATCGCCCGGGTGGCCTCGGCGTTCGTCCCGATCATGATCGTCGTGTACATCGCTGCCGGTACGTGGGTGTTGCTCGCGAACGTCAGCGAGCTACCGGCGGCGCTCCAACTGATCATGTCCGATGCATTCACCGGCACCTCCGCTGTCGGCGGCTTCGTCGGTGCGGGCTTCTTGATGGCGCTGCGCTATGGCGTGGCTCGCGGCATCTTCTCCAACGAGTCCGGCCTCGGTACCGGGGGCATCGCTGCGGCCGCGGCCAAGACGACGCACCCGGTGCGCCAGGCGCTGGTGTCGATGACTCAGACGTTCATCGACACGCTGGTGGTCGTGTCTTTCACCGGCCTGGTCATCGTGACGACCGGCATGTGGGACAGCGGCGAGGAAGGCTCGCTGATGACGTCGTCGGCGTTCGAGGTAGGTCTTCCCGGCGACTGGGGCGGGCACGTCGTCGCACTCAGCGTCATGTTCTTCGCCTTCTCCACGCTGCTGGGATGGTCGTATTACGGCGAGCGCAACGTCGAGCGGCTCGTCGGGCGACGTGGCGTCACGCCGTATCGGGTCCTCTTCGTCATCATGATCTTCGTCGGCGCCGTCACCGAGCTGACGACGATCTGGACCTTCGCCGACATCATGAACGGGCTCATGGCGCTGCCCAACCTGATCGGCCTGATCATCCTGTCCGGGCTGGTGGCGCGCGAGACGCGCGAGTACCTCAACAGCCCCGAAGGCATGCTGTTGAAGCCGAGGTCCGGGCGTCGGGGGACGGCTGGCCAGCAGTAGCCACGTCGGGCGTCGATTCCGAGGCGATATCGCGTCGCTGTCCGGCGCGCTGCTTACGTAGGATCTGTAGGCGGCGCGCCGGACCGTGCGCGCTGGTCGACCGAACGAACCGAGAGGACTCGAGCCCGTGCTTCGCACCCACGAGGCCGGCGCGCTGCGCGCCGGTCACGCCGGCCAGACCGTCACCCTCACCGGCTGGGTGGCCCGCCGTCGCGATCATGGGGGAGTGGCGTTCCTCGACCTGCGGGACGCCTCGGGCGTCGCTCAGGTGGTCGTGCGCGACGAGTCGGTGGCCCACGACCTGCGCAACGAATACTGCATTCGGGTCACCGGTGTGGTGCAGCAGCGCCCCGCCGGCAACGAGAACCCGGCGCTGCCGACCGGCGACATCGAGGTGATCGCCGAATCCGTCGAGGTGTTCAGCGAGGCCGAGGCGTTGCCGTTCCAGATCGACGACCACGTCGATGTCGGCGAGGAGGTCCGGCTCAAGCATCGATACCTCGACCTGCGCCGTTCGGGTCCGGCTGCTGCGCTGCGACTGCGCAGTGAGGTCAACCGGGTCGCACGGGACGTGCTGCACGGCGAAGGCTTCGTCGAGGTCGAGACGCCGACCATGACCCGCTCGACGCCGGAGGGCGCACGCGACTTCGTGATTCCGGCGCGGCTTCGACCGGGCTCGTGGTACGCGCTGCCGCAGTCGCCGCAGCTGTTCAAGCAGTTGCTCATGGTCGGCGGGCTGGAGCGGTACTTCCAGATCGCACGGTGCTATCGCGACGAAGACTTCCGCGCTGACCGGCAACCGGAGTTCACCCAGCTCGACATCGAGATGAGCTTCGTCGAGCAGGACGACGTGATCGCCCTGAGCGAGCGCATCATCGCGGCGGTGTGGCGCTTGATCGGCCACGAGCTCACGACCCCGGTGGCCCGTATGACCTACCACGACGCGATGAACCGCTTCGGCACCGACAAGCCCGACCTGCGGTTCGGTCAAGAGATCACCGACGTCACCACCCACTTCGCCGACACCAGCTTCCGGGTCTTCCAGGCCGCCTACGTCGGCGCGGTGGTCCATCCCGGGGGCGCGGCGCAGTCGCGCAAGGAACTCGACGCCTGGCAGGACTGGGCGAAGGCTCGCGGTGCGAAAGGCCTGGCCTACGTTCTGGTCGGACCTGACGGACAACTGTCCGGTCCGGTGGCCAAGAACCTGTCCGAGCAAGAGACGGCAGGCCTGGCGAAACTGGTGGGCGCCGAGCCGGGCGACGCGATCTACTTCGCCGCCGGAGCCCGTCGGGCCGCACAGCAGCTGCTGGGCGCCGCCCGCCTCGAGATCGGCCGGCGCGCAGGGCTGATCGACGAGTCCGCGTGGTCGTTCGTGTGGGTGGTCGACGCGCCCCTGTTCGAACCCGTCGCCGAAACCGACGACGTGGCGGTGGGCGCAGGCGCCTGGACCGCGGTCCACCACGCCTTCACCGCGCCGAAGCCGGAGTGGCTCGACTCCTTCGACTCCGACCCGGCCAATGCGCTCGCTTACGCCTACGACCTGGTCTGCAACGGCAACGAGATCGGCGGTGGGTCGATCCGTATTCATCGCCGCGACGTGCAACAGCGCGTGTTCGACGTGATGGGGCTCAGCGCGGACGAGGCGCAGGAGAAGTTCGGGTTCCTCCTCGACGCCTTCAAGTACGGCGCACCGCCGCACGGCGGCATCGCCTTCGGGTGGGATCGAGTCGTGGCGCTGCTCGCCGGCACCGAGTCGATCCGCGAAGTGATCGCCTTCCCCAAGACCGGTGGTGGCTACGACCCGCTGACCGGTGCACCGGCGCCGATCACCGCACAACAGCGCAAGGAAGCCGGCATCGACGCGGTTCCGGACCCGAAAGCGCAGTAGCGCGCACGTCGAGCCTGAGCCCTACGGGTCGGTGCCGGAGTGGCTGATACGATCTGCGCATCATGTTCAGCTGACACGTGCATCGGGCCCGCGTTCGAGGTCGTCGACCCCGCGGGCCGCCCGGCGACCCGATGAGGTCCGTGCGTGTCTCAGCTTTCCGTGCGTTCGCTTGCCAAGGCCTATGCCGGCCGCGTTGTTCTCAACGGCGTCGACCTTGATGTCGGTGCGGGGGAGCGCCTCGGGCTGGTGGGTGAGAACGGCGTCGGCAAATCCACCCTGCTGCGGCTGATCGCCGGTGTCGAAGAACCCGACGCCGGTTCGGTCCACCGACAGGGCAGCTTGGGCTACCTCGGCCAGGAACCCGACCTGCCCGCAGGGGGCACCATTGCCGAAGCCACCGACGCGGCGCTGGCTGAGTTCCGGACGCTCGAGATGCGGATGCGCGCGACCGAAGCACGCCTGGCTGATGGTGATCAATCCGTCCTGGACGACTACGGCGATGCGCTGGCCGAGTACGACCGCCGCGACGGCTGGACGGCGGATGCCCGGGCGGCCCGCGCCATCGCCGGGCTCGGCTTGGCGCACCTGCCCGCCACCCGGCCAGTGGACTCGCTGTCCGGTGGCCAGCGTGCCCGGCTCGCCCTGGCGCTCGCCTTGCTTCGGGCATCGGACGTTCTCCTGCTCGACGAGCCCACCGATCACCTGGATGACGACGCGGTCAACTTCCTGGAAGGGTCGCTGCGTGAGTATCGCGGCGTCGTGCTCACCGCCTCGCACGACCGTGCGTTCCTGGATGCTGTGAGCACCTCGATCCTCGACCTCGACCCGGCGCTGACGGTGAATCCCGACGGTACACCCGTCATCGGCCCGGCCCGATACACCGGCGCTTACACCGAGTACCTGGTCGGCAAGGCCGCGGCGCGCCTGCGCTGGGAGCAGGCACATGACCGGTGGAATGCCGATGTCGACGCCGCCCGAGCCGCTCTCCGGCAGGATACCCGACGCGTCGGACACGCCAACCGGCGTCGCCGCGACAACGACAAGTTCCAAGTGCACT
>JAJYTA010000076.1 GCA_021793295.1 Actinomycetes bacterium | reverse complement strand
TCAGCGCCACGAGGAAGAGGAGCACGGCGTACAACGCCACGTTCAGGCCCACGGCCATGCGTACGCGGCTTCGCATGTCCGGCCCGGACTCCGGCCGCGTCTGGACATCGATGGTCATGCTGCTGCCCTTCCGACGATGTGTTCCACGAGCACCTCGAGGGAGGTGGTTCGAGCGTCCAGATTCGACGCGACCGAGCCCTCGTACATCACGCACAGCCGGTCACAGACCTCGAACAGGTCCTGCAGCCGGTGCGTGATCAAGATCACGCTCACCCCCTGCGCCGCGGTTTCCTTGATCAGTCGCAGCACGTCGCGAACCTGTTCGACCGCCAAGGCGGCGGTCGGTTCGTCGAGGATGAGAATGCGCGGGTTGAACGTCAGCGCCCGTGCGATCGCGATGGCTTGCCGCTGCCCGCCCGAAAGATTTCGCACCGGAATGCCGTAGTGCTGAACCCTGATGTTGAGCTTGGACAGATGTTCGCGAGCGTCGTGGAGCATCTTGGCCGAATCGAGCGTGGTGCCGAACAATCGCTTGGGTTCGCGCCCGAGGAACAAGTTGCCCGGCACGTCGATGTCGTCGCAGAGCGCGAGGTCTTGGTAGACCATTTCGATGCCGACGTTCTTGGCATCACGGGGACCGGTGAAGTTTTGTCGCTCGCCGTCGATACAGATCTCGCCCGACCCTGGGGTCACGGTACCGGCGAGAACCTTCATCAACGTGGACTTGCCCGCACCGTTGTCACCGACGATACCGACGACTTCTCCGGCGCCCACGTCGAGGTTGACCTTGTTCAACGCGGTGACCATGCCGTAGGACTTGGAGATGTCTTTCATGCTGATCCGGGGCGGTGCACCCGCGGTCGCTGGAGTCATGCTCGATCTCCTCCTTGCTCAGGAATAGTCCTCGCGGTATTCATCGATGTTTTCCGGAGTGACCACGTCGATCTCCAGCATGTTGTCGCGTTCGACTTCTTCTCCGCGGGCGAGTTTGGCCGCCAGCTCGATCGCCTGGACGCCCTCTTGTTTGGCCGGTTGGTTGGCAATGGCTTGGACCAGGCCGCTGTCGATCGCGCGGATCCCCTCGGCGGAAAGGTCCCAGCCGTAGACCTGGACGTCGGTCCTGCCTTGGGATTCGATGGCGGCCAAGGCGCCGATCAGCGCCGGCTCACCGGTGGCGTAGAGGTAGGTGAGGTCGGGGAATGCCGTCAGCAGGTTCTCCGCCTCGTCGACGGCCTTTTCTTGCCGGTTCTGGCCGTCGACGGTCTGCACGACCTCGACCTGACCGCCCAGGGCCTCCTTGAAGCCGTCGGCCCGGGCATTCTGGATCTCGGAGTTGAGGGCACCGACGATTCCGACGGTCGCGCCCTCGGGGTGGTTTTCCGCGGCGTCCTGGGCGACGAGCTCGCCCATCGTGGCACCGCCGGCGCGGTTGTCGACCCCGACCTGCGCCAGCACCGCCGGGTCGTCGATCTGCATGTCGACGGCGATGACCTTCACGTCACTGCCGGCGGCGGAACGCACGGCGGGCAGCACGCTCTCGTACTCGATCGCGGCGACGGCGATGACGTCGACGCCACGGGTGACGTAGTTCTGCATCGCCTCGTTCTGTTTGATGACCTCGTTGTTCGAGTTGTAGACGTCGACGTCCACGTCGTGCTCGGCCGCGGCCTCTTCCACGCCTTCGATCATCTGAGTGCGGAAGGTCGAGGTCATGTGCGCTTGGACGAAGGCGACCTTCGGCTTCTCCCCCGCCTGGCCGGCACCGTCATCAGCTGTGGCCGCACAGCTGGACAAGGCGGCCACAGCGGACAGCGTCGTCAGCGCCAGGACGACGCGCTTACCCGATAACAATCGATCTGCATTGAATGTCCCCATGCTCCTTCTCCCTTGAAGGGCACCTGCGCGGTCCGGTGCCGTGGTGAAGTCCATATTTGGTTTGAGGCAAGGTCTGGCCGGTCCGTAGCTTTAATAGAACGGCGTGTAAACGAGCGGCCAGCCCAGATCCATACGTGGACGATCGTGATTCCAGCCGAGACACTCGGTACGGTGCGGGCACGGCACGGGATCGGCATCAGCGGGAGAACACGGCCGACACCTGAAGGCGCCCTGGTACCAGAACTCGATGTCCAATTCCGCCATGGACACGCCCGCGATCTCGCGTACACGGTCGAAAACGTGGAGTGTGCACGCCCGGAACTCTCGCTCCATCGGTGCGTCCTGATCGATCAGCTTCCGGTTCTTCAGATGGTCGCTGAATTCGTCGCTGATATCGAACACACCCCAACGCACCAGGAACATCGGAATGTAGTAGTCGGTCGGCCCGAACAGATTCTCCGGGTCCTCGATCCGGGTCAGCCGCAGATACTCCTCGGTGCTCTCGATATCCAGGTCTCGACGGTTGTACAGCGCCGTCATCAGCGTCACCGCGAGCTTGGCGAAGGGGTAGTCCCCGTAGCTCAGTGGGAACTCGCGCACGAGCGCCTGGATCGAGCCCTTCCCGTCCGCCCGGAACAGATAGCCGTCTGCCTCGCGCAGCAGGTTGGCCATGTGGCCCTCATAGCGCTCGGCGAGCACGGTGCCGACTTCCCGGAACTTCTCGAGCCGGCGATCCAACAGCTGATACGTGGGCGGCCCGCCACGCTCGTCGCGGTAGATCGACTCGACGTCGGCGAGCGTCATGGATTGGAGATACTCGGGGTTCAACAGGGGAACCCCGTCCTTGATCGCGCGCATGATGCACGCGTTGACCGCGCGCTCACCGGTGAAGAGCTCACCGTTCACCTGACAGTCGAACGCCTCCACCGCCGGATCGGCCTGGCCGGTCCACCGCCAGATGACGAAACTCTGGGCCCGGCGCATCAGGAAGTACTGGAGGGTGTCGCGATCGTTGACGACCGGCGCCTCGGCCGGGTTGAGCGCATTGCCGTCGAGATCGGACACCGGGCGGTTGCTGAAGTAGGTCTGCACGCTGCGCGCCAGAGCCTTCAGCCGCTCTTCATTGATGGAGATGTGTTGCGCGCCGGCCACGATGTCGTCCACGGCAGCAGCCATCGCCGCCCTGGTGATCATTCCCGTACTCACTGAGCCTCCTCGGCGAGCTGGATCAAGAAGGACGGGCGGTTCTGGATGGCTCGGCCGCGAGCGACGCGTGCCGTGACATCGGAGAAGGCTCGTCTCTTGCCAATGATGATCTTGTGATTCCTAGATTATATATAAACTAGAGTATAGAGATCTGGCGCGTCAATGGGTCCGCGACGGATGGGTTTCGCGAGTAAAAGTACGGCGGGCGGATTCCTGCCCGGGACCGCATGGCGTCGACGCCGAAGGCACGCTCCACGGTGGAACATGCGACGGTGTGAGTGTCCGAGGGGGACTTGAACCCCACCCCACCGTCGTCCTGCGGACCGAGCTGGAACTGCGGTGAGGTGGCGCTGACGCCTACAATGGGGCCATGACCAGCCAGGCTGAGGAACTTCTTCGCGCCGCACTCGCGCTGCCGGTCAACGACCGTGCCGACGTCGCGGCCGAGCTGCTGGCCAGCCTCGACGAGCCAGCCGACACCGATCGGCAGGCTGTCGAGGATGCCTGGGCACACGAGATCGAGCGCCGTGCACGTCGAGTGCTGGCCGGCGAGTCTGCCGGCGAGTCGTGGGGTGATGTCCGCGCACGACTCACGCCGAACACCTGATCCCACCGGTGAAGCATCAGGTACGGATCGAGCCGGAAGCCTCCGCTGAGCTCGAGGACGCCATCCGCTGGTACGACAAGCAACACGCCGGCCTCGGTGCGGACTTCCTCGCCGCCGTCGACACGGCCATCGCCCGCATCGACCGTTTGCCGGCCAGCGCTCCGCCCGTGTCTCACGTTGCGGTGGAGTTCCCAGTCCGCCGCGCGCCTGTGCCGCGATTCCCGTACGGCGTCGTCTACCTGGTTCTCGACGACACGATCCGGATCCTCGCCTTCGCCCACGAGCGACGCAAGCCGAACTACTGGCATAGCCGAACGGGCGGACAATAGCGGCTGCCGCACGTAGCACGTACTTGCAAGAGCGTCGGAAGGAGCCGGGCCGATGAGCCGGCACCGCAAATAGCGCGACACCGAACACCTCTTACGCGCTGTGGACACCGCTGGTCCGGAGATCTTCGACGACGAGGTTCGGCAGCTACGCGACCAGGCTCGCGGCTGGCGGGTCGCAGAGCGGCGCCAACATAGAGGGCTGACGTTCGTCGCGGACGCCGGAGTGACGCGCTGCGGGCGCACTCACGAATGACCAGGGCAGAGATCGAGGCGCTCGTCAACCAGCTCGGCAACGTCCACACGGTGCTCAGCGCTGCGGACCCGCAGGACAAAGCGGAGGTTTACCGCCGACTGAAGCTCCGGCTGACCTACCAACCGGAGGACCGGCTGATCCGGGTCGACACCACACTCCACCCTGGAGCGTGGGGTTCTGGTGAGTGTCCGAGGGGGGACTTGAACCCCCACCCCCTTGACGGGGACTAGCACCTCAAGCTAGCGCGTCTGCCTATTCCGCCACCCGGACATGGTGCGGCGCTCTCGTCGAGCACCGGCGGCTGCGTAACTGTACCAAACTGTCAGGGCACACTGTCCACTTCGGGTCCGGTGTCCCCCGCCGGAATGGCACGCAGTTCAAGGTAGCGCGTCCGCGCCTGGAACACGTCACGCATCTCACCGGTGACGGCGTCGAGGAACTCGTCGCGATACGTCGCGTCGGTCCAGATCGAGATGGCGTAGTAGAGCCCGGTGATCGCGGCCATGCCGCCGGCCACCCGCAGCAGCGTCTCGGTGATCTCGACGTCGTGGCCCAACAGATCGAACGGGTAGCTCCAGGCGCCAGGCGTACCCGCCCACGCCTCCGCGACCTCCGGCGTCACGGCGAAGACGCCGAAAGCGACGAAGAACGCCCCCACACCGGAACTGACGACCAGCACCTGCAGCGCCTGACTGACGATCAGCGTCAGCCCGACGTTGAGGCGCTGCCGCCTGCTCAGCGCGCGGCCGCTGGTGTTCAGATCACCTTCCAGCTCGCGCACCAGCCCGGGAGCCCGTAGGGCGAGGAACGTCAACCCCAGCCCGAGCAGGAGCGCGACGACCACCCAGACGAACGCTCGCGGCATGGTGCCGAACATCTGCCACATCTCGGCGTTGACGAACAGCACCAACGAGAAGATCAGCAGCAGCGGCAGCGCGCGAACCAGCCGGCCGAGCGAGGCGGCCAGCTCGTCGGCGATCCGCGTGATCGCCCAGAACACGGTGGGAAACAACCCGAACCCGACCACCAGATACACCAGGACCAGCAACCCGGCATTCGCCGCCATCAAGGCGAGGGTCTGCCACCATTGCATGCCGAAGATCAGCGGCAACAGCGCGGGGATGACGACGAACGCGGCCAGCTCCGGGCGTCCGACCGAGTGCGGCAGGGAGAAGAACCCTCGATTCCGCACCCGGTTGACCAAGCCGAACGCGATCACCAGGATCGCCAGTCCGGCCGCGGCCGAAGCCACGTTCAGCAACAGCGGCCATTCCAGCTCGGTGGCCCCGAGCATCTCGCCGACGAACACCAAGGCCAGAAACGGCGCCGCCCGGGTGAAGATGTCCTCGCTGGCGGAGTAGTCCTCGATGAACAACGGCAGTCCGCTGCGCCGGAACTGGCGCTCGTACTCGGCCAGCTCGCCCCGATGCGTCACGGGCGGGACTCTACCCAGTCCGGAGCGCGCGGCCGAAGCTCGTCGTCGCGCTGGCCCCGCGCCACGCGGACCGGGACAATGTGGACGGTGGGCCTACAACGGTACGAACGCGACGAGGACGAGGCACAGCGCTTCGACCGGCACTGGAACGAGCTGCTCCAGGAGCTGCGGCTGGCGCAGACCGGCACACAGATCCTGTTCGCCTTCCTGTTGGCCATCGCGTTCACTCGGCCGTTCCAGGATTCCGACGGCTTCACCCATGTCGTCTTCTCGATCACTCTCGTTCTCACCGGCCTGGCCACGGGCCTGCTCATCGCGCCCGTGGCGTTTCACCGGATGGTCTTCCAGCTGCGCCTGCGCGACCGGATGATCCCGATGACCGCGCGGATGGCGGCCGGCGGGTTGTTCCTGCTGATGCTGGCTGTGTGCGGCGGGATGCTCTTGGCGCTCGACGTCGCACTCCCCCGTTCGCTGGCGATCGTCATCAGCGGGTTGACATTGCTGTGGTTCGTCGTGTTCTGGTACGTGATCCCGGCGTCGGTACGTCGCCGCCGATGAGGCAGGCCCGGCAACGCATGCGAAGCTGGGGCGGTGAGTATCGTCCACCACCACACCGACGGCGACGGGTGGGTCGAATGCACCTGCGGACTGCGGCACTGGGGCCGGTACGGCGCGGCGGGGCTGATGCTCGTCGACGCCGAGCTCGGCGTGTTGCTCCAGCATCGCGCGCATTGGAGCCACCACGGCGGCACCTGGGGCGTGCCCGGTGGTGCGCGGGCCTCGGGCGAGTCCGGCCTGAGCGCCGCGCTACGCGAAGCCGAGGAAGAGGCGGCGGTCCCGGCCGAGGCCGTGCGGCCGCGGCATGCGTGGGTGGAGGATCACGGGCCGTGGTCGTACACGACCGTCGTCGGCTCGGCGACGCGCCGGTTCGAAGCCCGGCCCAGCGATCCGGAGAGCCTCGACATCACGTGGGTGCCCATCGACGAAGTCCCCAAGCGGCCGCTGCTTCCCGCCTTCGAGCGGATGTGGCCGGGGATCCGCGACCAGGCCCACCGCAGTCTCGTACTGGTCGTCGACACCGCCAACGTCGTCGGCTCACGCCCGGACGGCTGGTGGCGCGACCGTCGAGGCGCGGCGACCCGCCTGCGTGACGGGCTCGCGGAGCTGCCGCCGGTCCCGGCCGATCGGCTCGACCTGCCTGCGACGATGTGGTGGCCGGAGATCATCATGGTGACCGAGGGCGCGGCCCGCGGCGTACCGGAGGCCGACGGTGTCGCCGTCGTCGAAGCCGACGGTGACGGCGACGACGCCATCGTGCGGGTGGTGGCCGACGTGGTCGCCACTCGGCCGCAGGACCATGTCGTCACGGTGACCGCCGATCGCGCCCTGCAGGCCCGCATCGAAGACGCCGGCGCCGGCCACGTAGGCCCGTCGGTCCTTCGCGAACTGCTCGACGCCGCCGAGTGAGCAGCGCGACTACGCCGAACGCTTCTTCTTCGCCGTCTTCTTCGCCGCGCTCTTCTTGGCCGGCGCCTTGGCCTCGTCCGTCCCACCGGACGACGCTGCTGAGCGTCCCTGCTTGGCTTCTTCGACGCTGCGGCGCAACGCTTCCATGAGGTCGACGACCTTGCCCTCGGCGGGCTCGGCCTCCGGCTGCGGGACGACCTCGGCGCCTTCGGCCTTGGCGTTGACGACCTCGAGCAGGGCTTCGCGATATTCGTCGACGTAGTTTTCGGGTTCGAAATCGCCGGACAGGGTGTCGATGTACGACTCGGCCATCGCCATCTCCTGCGGGCGGACCTCGATGTCCTCGTCGAGGAAGCTGAACTGGGGGCGGCGGACCTCGTCCGGCCACAACATCGTCTGCACCACCAGCACGCCCTCGTGGGCGCGCAGCACGGCCAAGCGCTCGCGGTTGCGCAGGGCGACCTTCACGACACCCACCCGCCCGGACTGTTCGAGTGCGTCCCGGAGCAGGGCGTACGGCTTCGCGTCGCCGGTCGGCTCGACGTAGTACGCGCGGTTCAGCGCCGTGGGATCGATCTGCGCGAACGGGACGAAACCCAAGACCTCCACGGACTTCGAAGAGGCGACGGGCAGATCACTGAGGTCGTCCTCGGTCATCACCACCATCTCGCCGCCAGGCATCTCGTAGCCCTTGGCGATGTCGGCGTAGGCCACCTCGTTTCCACACACCTCGCACACCCGGCGGTACCGGACTCGTCCGCCGTCAGCCGCGTGCACCTGGCGGAACGTGACGTCCTTTTCCTGTGTAGCGGCGACCAGACGCATCGGAATCGACACGAGGCCGAACGAGATGGAGCCCTTCCATACGGTCTGCATCGTCGCCTCCCTGATGTGACACGTTCACCTGCGTCATCATCTCCTGCCCGGCCCGAATCGGCTAGCTGGGGTAGCTGTTCACCTCGGCGCGCCTCCGTCGCCGACGGGCCGGAGCGTGCCAGTCTCGACTCATGGAACCGGACACGATCACGAGCGGCGCTGAGCTGAAGACGCTGACGAGCTGGTGTGGCGGCTGTGATGCCGAGGCTGTGTTCGACCAGGTACGCAGCGGCATCGGTCTGGAGTACGCCTGCCGAGGCTGTGGTGCGGCGGTGTTCGCCGGCGACCTCCTGCTCATCGAGGCCACGTTGCAGCCCGGACTCGCCTGAAAGTTCTCGCCTTCTGGTCGTCACCTCGTCGCGTAGAACGCCACCGCGGACGCCGCGGCCACATTCAGCGAGTCCACCCCGTGCATCATGGGGATCGTCACCCGCCGGTCCAGGCGCCGGTCGACGGCCGCGGACAGCCCGTGCCCCTCGGTGCCGAACACCAGCGCCAGCCGGTCGTGGTCCTCGGCGACCAGCTGGTCCAAGGTGACGGCTCCCTCCCCCAGCGTCATACCGGCGACGGTGAAGCCAGCTTCCTTCAACCGGTCGATTCCGGCCGGCCACGGCTCGATCCGGGTCCAGGGCACCTGGAACACCGTGCCCATGCTGACCTTGATGGAGCGGCGGTACAACGGGTCGGCGCAACGCGGCGTGACCAGCACCGCGTCGACGCCCATCGCCGCGGCTGATCGAAAACATGCACCGACGTTCGTATGGTCGATCAGCGAGTCCAGTACCGCGATCCTGAACCGGCCGTGGGTGCCGTTCACCACCGACTCGACGCTGGGCAACCGGCTGCGGTGCAGCGATGCCAGAGCACCCCGGTGGACGTGAAAGCCGGTCACGGCCTCGATGAGTTGTTCGGAGGCGACGTAGCACGGCACGTCACCGGCAGCGTCCAGAATGTCGGCGAGCGACTCCACCCACCGCGGCGCCATCAAGAACGAACGCGGCCGGTGTCCGCTGGTCACCGCACGGCGGATGACCTTCTCCCCTTCGGCCAGGAACAGCCCGTGCTCGGCCTCCAGCGACGTACGCAGTTGCACGTCGCGCAAGCGGACGTAGTCGGTCAGGCGGTCGTCCTGCGCGCTGTCGACGTGGACGATCGTCGCCATCACACCCACCGCCCGGGCTCGCTTGCTGCGCTCATCGCACCACCATCGCGACGGCGGCCACCAGTCCCACGACGACGACCACCCCGCGGAGCACCAGCGACGGCAGCGACCGGCCGACCTTGGCACCGAACAGCCCGCCGCCAACGGCGCCCAGCGCGATCATGCCCACCACCGCCCAGTCCACGTCGGCGGCGATCACGAAGACGATCCCCGCGACCAGGTTCACGAGGCCGGCCTGCACGTTCTTGGCGGCGTTCAGCCGCTGCAACGAGTCGTCGAGGCTCAGTCCCAGCACGGCGAGCAGAATGACCCCCTGCGCGGCCCCGAAGTAGCCGCCGTACACGGCCGTGGCCAGCACGAGCACCCAGACGCCGGCCCCACCGTCGACCTTGCGCTCGCGCTGCTTCAATCGCCGCGCCAGCCACGGCTGGATCGCCACGAGCGTGCAACCCAGCACGATCAAGCCGGGAACGATCGCCTCGAAGGCCCCCGGCGGCAGCACGAGCAGCAGCAACGCACCACCGACGGCCCCGACCACCCCGGCCATGCCGAAGCGCACCATCCTGGAGCGTTGCCCGGACAGTTCGCGGCGATAGCCCCAGGCACCGGCCATCGAGCCGGGCACCAGCCCGACCGCGTTCGACACGTTGGCCACGACCGGCGGATAGCCGACCGCGAGCAGGGTCGGGAACGTGATCAGCGTTCCCGACCCCACGACTGCGTTGATGGTTCCCGCGGCGAAGCCTGCCGCAACGACCGCGACGGCCTCGAGCAAACTCACTCCGCAGGCGGCGCAGGCGGCTTCGGCGGCACGGGAGGCTCGTCAGCGGAGTCGGTGGCCGCAGGTGTGGCGCCGCTACCCGTGTTGGGGGCGGCGTCGCGGCGCGGTGGGCGCGCCTCACCCTGGCCTGGCTCGGTGGACGCGGCACGGGCGTCCTGCAGGGCGCGGCGGACCTCGTCCTCGGCTGCCGACACGGCGGTCTCACCTTCGGCCGCGGCCTGGTCGGCGGCCTCGTGAACCTCTTGGGCGACTTGGGCCGGTGTCTGCGCGGAGTCGTCGGTGGGCTCGACCGGCTCGCCGGGCAGCGAGCCGAGCTTGCCGACTGCGGCCCCCATGCCTTCCAGCGCCTTGCCGATCTCGCTGGGCAGCACCCACACCTTGTTCGCATCGCCCTTGGCGATCTCGGGCAGCATCTGCATGTACTGGTAGGACAGCAGCGCCTGGTCCGGCTTGCCGCGATGGATGGCGTTGAACACCGCGCCGATGGCCTTGGCCTCACCGTCGGCGCGCAGGATGGACGCTTGCTTCTCGGCTTCGGCGCGCAGGATCTGCGACTGCTTGTCGCCCTCGGCGGTCAGGATCGCCGACTGCTTCTGCCCCTCGGCGGTCAAGATCTGAGACTGCCGGACACCTTCGGCGTTGAGGATGGCCGCACGCTTGTCGCGGTCGGCGCGCATCTGCTTCTCCATGGAGTCCTGGATCGACGGCGGCGGGTCGATGGCCTTCAGCTCGACTCGGTTCACCCGGATGCCCCACTTGCCGGTGGCGTCGTCGAGCACGCCGCGCAGCGCGTTGTTGATCTCCTCGCGGCTGGTCAGGGTCCGCTCGAGGTCCATACCACCGATGACGTTACGCAGCGTGGTGACGGCCAACTGCTCGATGCCCTGGATGTAGTTGGCGATCTCGTAGGTCGCGGCCTTGGGGTCGTTCACCTGGTAGTAGATGACCGTGTCGATGGACACGACCAGGTTGTCCTGGGTGATGACCGGCTGCGGGGGGAAGGAGACCACCTGCTCGCGCAGGTCGATCATCGGCAGCACGCGGTCGATGAAGGGCACGATGACCGTCAGCCCGGGGTCGAGGGTGCGCTGATACCGCCCGAGCCGCTCGACGATGCCCGCGCGCGCCTGCGGAACGATCCGCACCGACTTGGCCAGCGTCACGAGAACGAAGATGGCCAGCAGGACGACGACGAAGATGAGAAATGCTTGACCGGCTTCCAATTGAGGACCTTTCGGCTACTTCGAGTGCCGGGCACCCGCACGAGATCAGATCGTGCGGCACAACCTACTACGGCGCATCGACGGCGAACTACTACGGCCCGTCGGCGGCGAACACCAGGGCCGTGGCGCCGTCGATCTCGATGACGTCGACGTTGCGGCCGGGCTCGATGACCGATTGGCCGTCGTAACAACGCGCCGTCCACACCTCGCCGGCGAGCTTGATCAGTCCATGCTCGGCGTCGACCTGTTCGACGACGACGCCCTTGCGCCCGACCAGCGCTGCCGCACCGGTGCGCACGCCCGCCGCCCGCATGTGCCGCTTGGCGATGGGCCGGACGAACCCCAGCAGCGCCACGCTCAACCCGATGGCGACCAGGGCCTGCGTGATCCACCCGAAACCGGCCACCGCGACGATCGCGGCGCCCGCAGCGCCGCCGGCCAGCATGATGAAGACGAAATCGAGCGTGACCGTCTCGACGATGCCCAGGACGATGGCCAGAGCCACCCACGCCAGCCAGGCGGTACTGCTGACCCAGTCCCAGAACTCCTGCATACCCTCAGCTTAGAAGGTGGCCGGCTCACGCGGCTCGCGCGCGCCAGCGGCCCTCGATCAGCTCCACCCGCAGCGCGATCCCGAACGTCTTCGTCAGGGCGTCGTCGGTGAGCGTGTCGTTGATGGCGCCCGCGGCGACGACTCGCCCCTCGGTCAGCAGCAGCGCGTGGGTGAACCCGGCCGGGATCTCCTCCACGTGGTGGGTCACCAGGATCGTGGCCGGGGCCGCCGGATCGGCGGCGATGTCGCCGAGGGTGGCCACCAGCGTCTCGCGCCCGCCGAGGTCGAGCCCGGCGGTCGGTTCGTCGAGCAACAGCAGCTCGGGGTCGGCCATGAGGGCCCGCGCGATCTGGGCGCGCTTGCGCTCGCCCTCGGACAGCGTGCCGAACGTGCGCTGGGCCAGGTGGCCGATGCCCAACCGGGACAGCAGCCAGCGTGCCCGCTCGTCGTCCATCTGCTCGTAGGACTCCCGCCAACGTCCCACCACGGCGTACGCGGCCGTGCGCACGACGTCGAGTACACGTTCGCCCGGCGGGATCCGCTCGGCCAGCACCGCGCTGGTCAGCCCGATGCGAGGGCGCAACTCGAAGACGTCGACCGCACCCAGGATCTCGCCGAGCACCGCCGCGTAGCCGCTGGTCGGATGCATCTGCGCCGCCGCGATCTGCAGTAGCGTCGTCTTGCCGGCACCGTTGGGTCCCAGGATCACCCACCGCTCACCGTCGGCCACCGACCACGTGACGTTGTCGAGCAGCCGGTTACCCGAACGGATGAGCGTCACGTCGGCGAGTTCGAGCACGTCGGACATGGCGGGGAACGGCTCCTCGGTGGAAAGCTCGGCGGGCGGATTTTTCGATCGTCGATGACCCCCACCGACTCTATCGGCTCGTCGTAGTCTTGGCCGACATGGTCACCCTGCCCCGCTCGGCGCGGCTCGCAGCGTGGGCGACGGCGTGGTTGCGTGGCGACACCACGCTCGACGACGTCGTCACCCGGACCCGCGGCGACGACGAGCCCCACGAAGCTCTAGACATTCCCGGCAAGATCACCACGGTAGGCCTACCGGAGGCGTTGCTCGCGTTGCGCGATGTCGGTGTGCGCGCATTCCGGGTGGCGCTGCCGGTACCTGGCGACCCGCGCGGATTGGGCGGGCCGCCTGAGCTCAACGGCGATGCTCTCGACGCGGGCGAGGCCGTGCTGACCGAGCCGGCCGACGCCGCGCCCTATGCCTTGGTCCCCGACGTGCAGACGTTCGGTCCGCCCGGCGACCAGGGCCATCTGGTCACGTGGGTGTGCCGGCGGGCGAACCCGGCGCCGCCGGGGCCGTCGCTGTCCGAGGCGGAGAAGGCGATGACGTTCGCGCTGCTCGAAGCCGGTGCCGAGCTCAGCGATCTCGACGTCGCCTCGTGGCGCCCCGAGGTCGCGACGTTGCTCGACGACGTCCGGTCCAGCCGAGCGGCCGACCCGCTGCCCCGCGCGTTTCCAACGCAGGCGCAGACGGTGGCCGCCCGCGGGGCGCGGCTGCTGGCCGTGGTCGGCTTCGCCCTCGACGACGACGGCGGGGCCGTGACTTCAGCGGCTGCGCAGTCCCGGCGCGCGGCGCTCGTCCCGTTGGAGCAGGCGGCACGCCACGCCCTGGTGGCCGCCTGCAATGCGATGACGGACGCCTGAGCGGTGGCATCACGCCAGCCGGGTAGGCTGAGGCCGCGATGACCGTTCCGTCCGAACACCAGCCCCGCACGCTGCTCGTGACCCTCACCGGGCGCGACCGGCCCGGGTTGACCGCCGCTTTGTTCGCCACGCTGGCCCGCCACGACGTCGACGTCCTCGATGTCGAGCAGGTGACCGTCCGCGGCCGCCTGGTGCTGGCCACACTGCTCGGTGAGCCGCCCGACGAGGCGGCGCTGCGCCGCGATCTGGCAGCGGTGTCCGACGACCTCGACGTCGAGGTCGAGGTCGACGCCGGCCACGGTGACCACCGGCGTGCGGCCGGACGCGTGCACGTGACCGTGCTCGGCGCGCCGTTGCGCCCCGGCGCGGTCAGCGCCTTGGCCCGCACCATCGCCGCAGCCGGCGCCAACATCGACCGGATCGTGCGGCTGGCGTCGTATCCCGTCACGTCGGTGGAGCTGGAGGTTTCCGGCGCCGACCCGGCGGCGTTGAAATCCGAGCTCGCCGCGGTGGCGGTGACCGAGGCCGTCGATGTCGCCGTCCAGCCGTCCGGACTCATCCGCAGGGCGAAACGCCTGGTCGTCATGGACGTCGACTCCACGCTGGTCCAGGGTGAAGTCATCGAGATGCTCGCCGAACGAGCCGGAGTGCTCGACGAAGTCGCCGAGGTCACCACCCGGGCGATGCGCGGCGAGCTCGACTTCGCCGAGTCGCTGCGTTCCCGGGTCCGCCTGCTCGCGGGTCTGCCGGCCACGGCCATCGACGAGGTGCGCGACGCCGTCCAGCTGACCCCCGGTGCGCGCACGCTGATCCGCACGCTCAAGCGTCTGGACTACCGCTGCGCCATCGTCAGCGGTGGGTTCAGCCAGATCACCGACCCGCTGGCCGGCGAGCTCGGCATCGACTACGCAGCCGCCAACACACTGGAGATCGCCGATGGCCGGCTGACCGGTGAGCTGGTCGGGCCGATTCTCGACCGGCCCGGCAAGGCGGCCGCACTGGCCCGCTTCGCCGCTTTGGAGGGCATCCCGCTCTCCCAGACCGTCGCCGTCGGTGACGGCGCGAACGACCTGGGCATGATCGCCGCGGCGGGGCTCGGTATCGCCTTCAACGCCAAACCGATCGTGCAAGACGCCGCCGACACCGCGGTGAACGTGCCGTACCTGGACGCCGTGCTTTATCTGCTGGGCATCAGCCGAAGCGACATCGAGGCCGCCGATGCTGCCGACGGCGTGGTGACCCCGGCACCGCCGCTGGCCTGATCATGCCGCCTCAGCCGCGCGCCACCGTCGCCGCGGTCAGCCGGGCGGTTCCCGGGTCGAGCTCAGCCCAGTCGCCGCTCAGCTCGAACACCGTCACCGCCGACGTCGGATAGCCGCCTTGCAGACCCGCGGCTCCGTCCGCCGATGATCGCCCGTCGTCGAGCAGGCTCGCCAGCATGCCGATGCCGGGATTGTGGGCGACCAGGAGCGCGCTGACGGTCGCGGCGGGCAGGGCCCGCACGAGCTCGAGCAGTTCCCCCGCGCCGGCATAATAGGCGTCCTCGGTGATGCGCGCCTCGGGCTGCTCGTCGAGCTCAGCGGCGAGCAACCGGAAGGTCTCTTGCGCTCGGCTCGCCCCGGACACCAACGCCACCTGCGGTGACAGACCGAGCGAGCGCAACCACCGGCCCACTTCAAGGGCATCGCGCCGGCCGCGCTCGGTCAAGGGTCGGTCATGATCGGGCACACCGTCGGGCGTCGCCGCCTTCGCGTGCCGGACGAGTACGAGCTTTTTGGCCACCTGCGCCAGCCTAGAACACGCCGACCTCAGGTAACTTGCTCGCAGTGCAACCCCGTGACCCGGCCTGCGCCAGTCACACCGTATGGTCATGACTCGTCCCGATCTGGTAAGGATTCGCTGTGGAGATCACCGCGCCCGACACTTCGGCATCCGACGTTCCCCAGCCGCCCAACCAGCCCGCGCCCACGTCGCCGGTGGCGAGTTCCAGAGCCGACCTGCGCCACCGCCTCAACACCGCCACAGCCGGTTTCGAGGCCCCACTGGCCGCCATCGACATGGACGCCTGGGACGTCAACGCCGCCGATCTCGTCCGCCGCGCGGCGGGCAAGCCGATCCGGGTGGCGAGCAAGGCGCTGCGCAGCCGCACGCTGCTGCGGGACGTGCTCGCGCTGGACGGCTTCCACGGGGTCCTGGCGTTGACGCTGTCCGAGGCGCTGTGGCTCTCGGCCACCGGGCTGTGCGACGACGTCGTGGTCGGCTATCCCAGCGCCGAGCGTCGTGGACTGTCCCGCCTCGCCAGCGACGAGGAGGTGGCGCAGGCGGTCACCTTGATGGTCGACGACGTCGCGCAACTCGACCTCGTCGACGCGGTCGCACCCAGTGAGAACCGCACGCAGGTCCGGGTCTGTCTCGACCTCGATCTGTCCTGGCGGCCGATGAACGGCCGGGTCCGCATCGGGGCGAAGCGATCGCCGCTGCACACCGTCGACGACATCGTCCGCCTGGCCCGTGAGGTCGAGGCACGGCCGGGCTTCCGCCTGGTCGGGCTCATGGGTTACGAGTCGCAGATCGCCGGGGTGCAGGACGCGCCGCCCGGACGCCCGTGGCGCGGCCGGCAGGTGCGGTTCATGCAGAAAAGGTCCTGGGCCGAACTCACTGAGCGGCGCATCGCCGCCGTCGAGGCCATCCGCGAGTTCGCTGACCTCGAGTTCGTCAACGGCGGCGGGAGCGGCTCGGTCGAGCTCACCGCGTCCGACCCGTCGGTCACCGAGATCACGGCAGGTTCCGGCCTGCTCGCCCCGCGCCTGTTCGACGGCTACACCAGCTTCGCCCCCCGGCCCGCGGCCTTCTTCGCCGTTCCGGTGGTGCGCCGGCCCGGTCCCGGCGTCGTCACCGTCGCAGGCGGCGGCTACATCGCCAGCGGCGCGGTCGGCGAGGACCGCCTGCCGGTTCCGTGGCTGCCGGAGGGCCTGCGGCTCGACCCGGCCGAAGGCGCAGGCGAGGCACAGACCCCGTTGCTCGGCACGCCGGCCGACGACCTGGCGATCGGCGACCGGGTGTGGTTCCGGCACGGCAAAGCCGGCGAGCTGGCCGAGCGGTTCGACTCGTACTACCTCGTCCGCGGCGAACGGCTGATCGACACCGTGTCGACCTACCGCGGCGACGGCAAGACCTTCCTCTGAAGGCTCGCGTAGGCTCGAAGCCCGTGCCTGTCATCACCCTCGACGACCTGGCGGCACGCATCCGCGCCACCCCGCCGGCCGCCGGCTCGACCACGATCGTCGCCGTCGACGGGCCGTCCGGCGCCGGCAAGACGATCCTCGCTCAGCGGCTCGCCGAACGCCTCGACGCGCCGGTCGTCCGCCTGGACGAGCTCTACCCCGGCTGGGACGGCCTGGCCGCGGGCGCGAAAGCCCTGGCCGAACAGGTCCTGCTGCCGCTCGCCGAGGATCGCCCCGCCCGGTACCAACGCTGGGACTGGGACCGAGACGACTACGGCGAATGGGTCGACGTGCCTTCGGCACCGGTGTTGCTCGTCGAGGGGTGCGGCAGCGGGTCGACGCTCGGTGCCCGCGCCCTGGCGCTGCTGTTGTGGGTCGAGGCCCCGGCCGCCCTCCGGCACCAGCGTGGCCTCGCCCGCGACGGCGAGGCCTACCGCCCGCACTGGCAACGCTGGGCCCGTCAAGAGGACGCCCTGTTCGCCGCCGAGCGCACACGAGAACGCGCCGACCTCATCATCGACACCTCGGTACCGCACGATGCCTGCGAGGTGCCGATTCGCGTACCGTAACCGGTCGTGCGCGTCGTCGAAGTGAACATCCATCCGGTCAAGTCCACGAGTGCGTTGTCGGTCGGGCATGCCGCCGTCGAGCCGTGGGGCTTGGCCCACGACCGACGGTTCATGGTCGTCGACAGCGACGGCGTGGTCGTCACGGCCCGTGAACACCACGATCTGCTGGGTGTCACGGCGATGCCCCTCGGCCTCGGGCGGATCCGTCTCGACGGCCGGCACGCCGGACCCATCGACGTCGACGCCACCGCGTCGGACGAGCAGGTTCTGGTCCGGGTCCACAAGAGCGAGCTGCAGGCCAGGCGCGTCGACGCTGCCGCCGCGGCGTCGCTGCGGCAGCTCAACGACTGGATCGCCGAAGCGGCCGTGGAGCGCGGCGAACAGCTCCCGAAGCCGCTGACGATGCGCCGGTTCCGGCCCAACGTCGTCGTCGACGGCTCGGCACCCTTCGCCGAAGACCACTGGCGCCGGGTCACCATCGACGACGTGGAATTCCGCGTGGCCAAGCCGTGCGACCGGTGCGTCATGACGACCGTCGACCCAGTCACCCTGGCCAGCGGCAAAGAACCGCTACGCACGCTGGCCCGGTATCGCCGGTGGGACGGCAAGACCTGGTTCGGCGCGTACCTGATACCGGACGGCAGCGGGCACATCTCGGTCGGTGGCGCCCTCACCGCCACCGGCTGACGCGCCGCCGAAGGGCTCAGACGGCCGGTCAGATCCGGCAGGCGAGGATGTCGGTGACGAGGATGGCGCGCGCCCCGATCTCCCACAGGTCGTCCATCACCCGCTGGGCGTCCACGCGCGGCACCATGGAGCGCACCGCCACCCAGCCTTCGCGGTGCAGCGGCGAGACCGTCGGCGATTCCAATCCCGGGGTCAGCGCGCTGGCCTCGTCCAGGTGCTCGGCCCGGATGTCGTAGTCCATCATCACGTAGCTGCGGGCCACCAGCACACCGTTGAGCCGCCGGACCAGCTGCTGCACAGCGGCAGGCCGCTCACCGTCGCGACGGGCGACGAGCACAGCCTCCGAGCGCAGGATCGGCTCGCCCACGACCTCCAGACCGGCCTGACGCAACGTGGTGCCGGTTTCGACGACGTCGGCGATGACGTCGGCCACCCCGAGCTGCACGGCAGTCTCGACGGCGCCGTCGAGCCGGATCACGGACGCGTCGATACCGCGTTCGGCGAAGTAGTCCCTCAACAGCCCCGGATACGACGTGGCGACGCGCAGGCCGGCGAAGTCCGTGACGTCGTCGGCCGTGCCCGGCCGCGCGGCGAAGCGGAACGTCGAGCCGCCGAACCCCAACGCCAGCAATTCCTGCGCCGCCGCACCGGAGTCGAGCAGCAGGTCGCGGCCGGTGACGCCGACATCCACGGTGCCCGCGCCGACGTAGACGGCGATGTCGCGGGGCCGCAGATAAAAGAACTCCACGTTGTTGTCCGGGTCGCGCAGGACGAGGTCGCGGGCCCCGTCGCCGCGTTGCCGGTAGCCGGCCTCGCGCATCATCTCCGCGGCGGCCGAGGCCAGTGCGCCCTTGTTGGGCACGGCGATTCGCACAGTGGTGGTCGAAGGCATGACTGTGGGCACCTCAGAGCTTCCGGTAGACGTCATCGAGCGAGATTCCGCGAGCGAGCATCAGCACCTGCACGTGGTACAGCAACTGAGAGATCTCCTCAGCGGCCCGCTCGGCGCTCTCGTGCTCGGCCGCCATCCATGCCTCGGCCGCCTCTTCGACCACCTTCTTGCCGACCTGATGAACCCCGTGACGTACCGCATCGACCGTGCCGGAGTGCGGGTCACCGGCCTCCACCTTGGCGGACAGTTCGTTCCACAGGTCTTCGAAGCTCTTCACGTCGCACCAGAGTACGGGAGGCTCGACGCGAGCGGATCACGCCTGGTGCGCACGCAACGCGAGCACCGTCGTCAACGCCGCTTGCGCCGCCTCGTACCCCTTGTCCTCGCGAGAGCCTTCCAACCCCGCACGTTCCAGGGCCTGGGCTTCATCGTCACAGGTCAGCACGCCGAACCCGACCGGGACACCGGTGTCGACGGCGACCTTGGTCAGCCCATCGGTGGCCGCACTGCACACGTAGTCGAAATGCGGCGTCGCGCCCCGCACCACGACCCCCAGCGCGATCACCGCGTCGTACCCGGCGCGCGCCAGCCGGGCCGCGGCGACCGGCAACTCGAACGATCCCGGGACGCGTAGCACCACCGGCTCACGCACACCGGCCTCGTCCAGCGCCCGGCGCGCACCGCCGAGCAGCCCGTCCATGACCGTGGTGTGCCACAGCGCTGCCACCACCGCCACCCGCAGGTCGCCCGCGTCGTCGATCTTCAGCGTCGGAGCGCCTTGTCCGCTCATGAATCATCCCTTCGATCGATCGGAAGGGTGCCCAGGTCGTGCCCCATCCGGTCGCGTTTGGTCGTCAGGTACCGCAGGTTCTCCGGGTTGGCCGCGACGGGCAGCTTGACCCGCTCGACCAGCTTGATGCCGTACCCCTCGATGCCGGTGAGCTTCGCCGGATTGTTCGTCATCAGCGCGATGGAACGGACGCCGAGGTCGGCCAGGATCTGCGCGCCCGTGCCGTAGTCGCGGGCATCAGCGGGCAGCCCCAGCTCGACGTTCGCGTCCACGGTGTCCAGCCCGTTGTCCTGCAACTCGTAGGCCTGCAGCTTGTGGGCCAGGCCGATGCCGCGTCCTTCGTGACCACGCAGATACACCACGACCCCGCGCCCGGCCTCGCCGATCATGGCCATCGCCGCTTGCAACTGCGGGCCGCAGTCGCAACGCAACGAGCCGAACGAATCACCGGTCAGGCACTCCGAATGCAGGCGCACGAGTACGGCGTCGCCGGCCTCGCCGGTCCCCTCGCCGCCGACCTCACCCATGACCATCGCCGCATGCTCACTGCCATCGAGCAGGTCACGATAGGCGTAGGCGGTGAACACCCCGTGGGCCGTGGGCATGCGGGCGGCGGCCACCCTCTCGACCTGCAGCTCGGTACGGCGGCGGTATCGGATCAGGTCGGCGATCGAGATCATCGCCAGGCCGTGCTCGTCGGCGAACTCGCGCAGCGCCGGGGCCCGCATCATCGACCCGTCGTCGTGCACGATCTCGCACAGCACACCCGCCGGGGACAGCCCGGCCAGGCGTGCCAGGTCGACGGCGGCCTCGGTATGGCCCGGACGCCGCAGCACGCCGCCCTCGGCCGCGCGCAGCGGGAAGACGTGCCCGGGCCGGCTCAGCTCGTGGGGCTCGGTCGCGGAGTCGGCCAGCACGCGGGCCGTGTGTGCCCGTTCCGCGGCGGAGATGCCGGTGGTGACGCCGTGGCGGGCGTCCACGGAGATCGTGAACGCCGTACCTTTGCGGTCCTCGTTCACGTAGGTCATGGGCGGCAGCTTCAACCGGTCGAGCTCGCTACCGAGCATGGGTACGCACACCACGCCCGAGGTGTGGCGCACGGTGAATCCCATCAGCTCCGGCGTGGCTCGGGCCGCGGCGAAGATCAAGTCGCCCTCGTTCTCGCGGTCCTCGTCGTCGACGACGACGACCGCCCGGCCCGCCGCGATGTCGGCGATGGCCCGCTCGATGCTGTCCAGTGGCACGTCGGTCATGACCTGTCTCCTGTTCCGGCCATCAGCCGCTCGACGTATTTCGCGACGACGTCGACCTCGAGGTTGACCACGTCGCCGGGGCGGCGCCGGCCCAGCGTGGTCAGCTCCAGCGTCGTGGGAATCAGGCTCACCTCGAACCAGTCGGTGGCGACGGCGGACACGGTGAGCGAGACGCCGTCGACGGCCACCGATCCCTTCTCGG
>JAJYTA010000274.1 GCA_021793295.1 Actinomycetes bacterium | reverse complement strand
GGACGAATCCCTGCACGCTGAGGCCGGCCAACCATGGGGCCGGCGCCTCGCGCAGGTGCGTGAACCGGTAGTAGGCCTTGGCGCCGAACAAGCCCAGGATGCCGGCCGTCAGAGCGAGCAGCAACACTCGCCCGCTGGACAGGCCGTGCACCCGGGCCAGCAGGCCCTGCACCAGAAGACCCAGGGCGAACCCCAGCGAGACCATCATCGGCCACGCGCCGAGCACGACACCCGGGGCACGGAAGGCAGCGATGAGCCCGTAGACGGAGTGGCCGATCCCCGTGGCCGCCGACAGGCGGATCGCGGCGGCGCGGTCCGCGCCGTTCGGCGTGGCATACGCCTCCGCCGTGACGGACCAGCGCCCCGGAGCCACCCCGGTCACTCGTTGGGTCAACGCGATCGGGCCGGCCCCGGGGGCGACGTCGGTCGCGACCGCCGTCACGACGAAGTCGTCCGCGGGGCTCCGTGCCCCGGTCACGTCGAGGCGATGCCCGGTGAACCGTACGTCGACGCGGTGGGGAGCTTGGCCGTCGGGCGCGGTGAACCAGTAGCTGACACCGAGGGACTGGGGGCCGAGGTCGGCAAGCGCATGGAACGGATTGGTGACGAACTCCAGGCGGGTGGCCTCCGGACGCCGCGACCCGGCCATCCGGGCCAGGGCGGGCGCGTCGATGGGCGCCGCCGGCGCGGTGGCCGCCCGGGTGGTTCGCCTGGGGGGAACCGGCGGCGTCGCCGGCGCGACTTCGGCCGACGCGGTCCGGGCGGCCGCCAGCTCGATCAGCTCCGCCAGCGACTGCTCCCGCAGGCGGCCAGGACGGCTCGCCTGCCCAGCGGGCCGCAGCTGGGCACTGGCCGTGCCAGGACGCTTCTTCTGCTGTGCCATCAGTACCTTCCCAAGATCGCGGCCGCACCCGGCCGCACGCTGGTCGAGCTGCGCGTCCGCCCCACCCCTGGACCTATCGCGTCCGCTGGGGACGCGGTGAACGTCGACCAGCCGGCGGCGCGTGTGGCGCGCGGCCGACCCGGCGTCATGCGGGCCGGTCGCGCGCCATCTCCGTCAGCTGCGGACGAGACGGGCGATGGCCGCCGAGGCTTCCTGCACCTTCTCCTCGTGCAGCTCTCCGCCGACCTGGGCCGCCTGAGACAGGCAGTGGCGCAGGTGCTGGTCGAGCAACGCAAGCGCGACGGACTGCAGGGCGCGGGAGGCGGCGGAGACCTGCGTGAGCACATCGATGCAGTACGCCTGCTCGTCGACCATCCGAGCGATGCCGCGCACCTGGCCTTCGATCCGGTGCAGCCGCAGGACGAGCTCTCGTCGCTCGGGCCCGGCGCTCATCCGGTCGCCACCCGTCCGTTGTGGCGTCAGTGCGCCGGGTGCGGGTGGCCGTACTTGTGCGGGTCGGCGTCGAACGCCGCGGCGCACCCGGGCGAGCAGAAGGAGAACGTCGTCCCGTCGAGCTCGCGGGTGGCGGCGGCGCTCGCCGCGTCGACGGACATCCCGCAGACGGGGTCGACGGCTGTCGTCGTGCCGGTGTGGTCGTGGTGCTGGTGGTCGTGCATGGGGGTCTCCTGTTCTTCGTCGTACTCACTTGCCAGCTCGACCACGGGGTTGGTGGTCGGGATCATCGGATGCGCGATGGGGGGCCGGGGCGTGAACCGGCGCAGCCGGTTGGCGTTGGTGACCACCGACAGTGACGACATCGCCATCGCCACGGCCGCGATCATGGGGCTGAGCAGCAGGCCGAGCGCCGGATACAGGACGCCGGCGGCGATGGGGATGCCGATCGCGTTGTACCCGAACGCGAACCACAGGTTCTGTCGGATGTTGCGCATGGTGGCCCGGGACAGGTCGATCGCGGTGACCAGGCCGCCGAGGTTGCCCGAGATCAAGGTGATGTCGGAGGACTCGATGGCCACGTCGGTGCCGGTCCCGATCGCCGAGCCGACGTCGGCCTGGGCCAGCGCCGGGGCGTCGTTGATGCCGTCGCCGACCATGCCCACCACACGGCCCTCGGCTTGCAGCCGCTTGATCTCCCGGGACTTGTTCTCCGGCAAGACCTCGGCCACGACGCGCCGGACGCCGACCTGGCGGGCGATGGCAGCCGCGGTGGCCCGGTTGTCCCCCGTCATCATCACCACGTCGATGCCGCGGGCGGTCAGGTCGGCGATCGCGGCGGCCGAGCCCTCCTTGACGGGGTCGGACACCGCGACGACGCCCGCTGGGCGCCCGTCCACGGCCACGAGCATCGGCGTCCGGCCGTCGGCCGCCAGCTCGTCGGCCGACGTGAGCAGCCCGGCAGGGTCGATGCCCGCGGCGCGCAGCAGGCGCTGGTTGCCGACGAGGACTTCGACGCCGTCGACGCGGGCACGCACGCCCTGCCCGGTGACCGACTCGAACGTGCTGGCCGCCGGTACAGCCAGCCCGGCCGCCCGCGCCCCGGCGACGATCGCGGACGCGAGCGGGTGCTCGGAGTCCCGCTCTGCCGCGGCGACGGCCGCGAGCAGGTCGTCGGCGTCGAAACCCGCGGCGGCGCGCACGTCGGTCAGCGCCGGCGCGCCCTGCGTGATGGTGCCCGTCTTGTCCAGCACCACGGTCGTGAGCTTGTGCGCGGTCTCCAGCGCCTCGGCCGAGCGGATGAGGATGCCGGAGGTGGCTCCCTTGCCGGTGCCGACGGTGATCGACAGCGGTGTGGCCAGCCCCAGGGCGCAGGGGCAGGCGATGACGAGCACCGAGACGGCGGCGACCAGGGCGAACACCCCGGCCGGTGGGGGTCCGACGAGCCACCAGACGACGAACGTCCAGATGGCGATCACGATGACGGCCGGTACGAAGTAGCCGGACACCTTGTCCGCCAGCCGCTGGATCGGCGCCTTGGAGCCTTGGGCCTCGCGCACCAGCGTGATGATCTGGGCAAGCATGGTGTCCGCGCCGACCTTGGTGGCCGTGTAGCGCAGGGACCCGGTCTGGTTGATCGTCGCGCCGATGACGGTGTCCCCCGCGCGCTTGACGACGGGGATCGGCTCGCCGGTGACCATCGACTCGTCCACCGGCGACCGCCCGTCTGTCACGGTCCCGTCGACCGGCAGCTTCTCCCCGGGTCGGATGGCCACCGTGTCACCCACGACGACGTCCTCGACCGGGATCTCGAACTCTTCGCCACCCCGTACGACGCGGGCGGTGCGCGGCTGCAGCCCGATCAGGGCCCGGATCGCCTCCCCGGTGCCCGCCTTCGCCTTCGTCTCGAACAGCCGGCCCAGCAGGATCAGCGTGAGGATCACGCCGACGGCCTCGTAGTAGACCTCCTGCGAGCTGGCGGGCAGGAGATCTGGGGCGAACGTCGCGACCAGGCTGTACCCGAAGGCGGCGATCGACCCCAGCGTGATCAGCGAGTTCATGTCGGCGGTGCGGTGCGCCAGCGCCAGCCACCCGGTCCGGTGGATCGGCCAACCCGTGTACAGCATCACGGGCGCGATGAGCAGCAGCTGGAACCAGCGCTCCATCAGCAGGGTCGGCACCCACGTCGCGCCGAACAGCGAGGTCGTCATGACGGCCAGCAGCACCGGGAACGTCAGCACGGCGCCGACGACGACGCGGCGCGCCAGGTCCGCGAGCTCGGCGGCGCGTTCGGCGGCCTCGGCATCCCCTGGCTCGTCGCGCGAACCGTGCGGTGCGGTCCCGGCGTCCGTGCCTGAGCCGCCACGGTCGTCGGGCACCGGGACCCGCACCGGGGCCGGCGCCGGGCGCGCGAGCACGGCCGTGGTCGACGATCCCGCGCGCCCTGAGCCGGCGACGACCCTGACCGTGCCGTGCAGCATGTTCATCCCGCACGCGAAGCCGTACTCAC
>JAJYTA010000273.1 GCA_021793295.1 Actinomycetes bacterium | reverse complement strand
TCGTCGCCGCCGCCAGGGTTGTCACCGCCACACAGGAGGTCGTTGCCGAACTCGCCGAACAGCCGGTCGGCCCCGTCGCTGCCGAAGAGGGTGTCGTTGCCTTCTCCGCCGTAGAGTTCGTCGTCGCCGGCGCCACCGGTCAACATGTCGGGGCCGGCCTGTCCTTGAATGTTGTCGTCGCCGCCGTCGCCGACCATGGTGTCGTGGCCGTCGCCGCCGTAGAGCGTGTCGTCTCCGTCGCCCCCGCTGGCCCCGTGGTCGCCGCCGTCGCCGGCGACGTAGTCGTGTCCGGCGCCACCACGAACGGTGTCCTGTCCGGCGCCGCCGTACAGGTTGTCGTCGCCAGCGTTGCCCTCGATGTAATCGGTGCCCGTATCGCCGTGCGCGAAGTCGTCCCCGGCGCCGCCGAGCAGCTCGTCGTCGTCGCCGTCCCCCCAGAGCTGGTCGTCACCGCCGTGGCCGCGTAGCAGGTCGTTGCCGCCGCGGCCGAAGATCTGGTCGTTCTCGGCCGTTCCATCGATGACGTCGTCGCCTCCGGTTCCATCGATCAGTGCAGCGGCCGCCGGCATCGCCAGTGGGCCGATCATGAGTGCTGGTCCGCAGAACATGGCTGTCAGCACGATCGCAGCACGCACCGACAGACCTGGTTGATGGGTCATGTGCTCATCGTCGTCAGCGACGGTACGAGAGGTACCCGTGGTGGCCACGGGAAAGTGTCGCGATCGCCGGCAAAGATGGGCGACGACCAGCGGATGATCTGGGCGGGCTAAGGTCCACGTCGTGGACCGGATGGAGCTGATCGGCCGTGAACCGCAGCTGCGGATGCTGGCTGATGCGATCAGCGACGCCAAGAACGGCCGGGCTCGCGCCGTGACGGTGTGCGGTGAAGCAGGCAGCGGCAAGACCATGTTGCTGGATGCCGCAGCGGCCGAGGCTCGCGACACGGTGCACACGATCCGCATCGCAGGGCATCCGGCCGAGACGGACCTGCCGCTTGCCGGAGTCCATCAACTCGTACGCGAAGCCAGGTTCGACGGTGTGGTCACCGCCACCGGCCAGGATCCCCTGCGCGATGCGTCGGCGTTGTTGGAAGCGTTGACCACCCTGGCCCGGCGACGACCGGTACTCCTGGTGATCGACGACGCGCAATGGCTCGACGGGCCCAGCCACCGCGCGCTGGTGTTCGTCGCCCGCCGCCTCGACGCGGACGCGATGTGCGTGGTCTTCGGCGTGCGTTCACCGCATGACGAGCACTTGACGGTCGGAACGCGCCTCGACGTCGGCCCGCTGTCCCGCCAGGAGTCCCTGGCGCTACTCCACAGGACATATCCGCAGATGAGCGCCCGAGTCGCGGCGAAGATCGCCCAGCAGGCAGTCGGTCTGCCGCTGGCGCTGTGCGAGATACCCGCGGAACTCGATGCAGCGCAGCAGCGCGGAACCGAGCCGCTCCCGGCCGACCTGCCCCTCGGACGGTCGATCACCGGTCTGTTCGCCAAGCGGCTTGCTGCCCTGACGGACGCGGCCCGGCTCTGCCTGCTGGCCGCTTCCTTCGACACCTTGTCGCCGACGGCGTATGTCGCTGTGCTTCGCCGACTGGGCTGCTCGCTCGATGACCTGGACGAAGCCGAGCGGCTCGGGTTGGCTCGGCTGCGGGAGGGGCGGTGTCAGTTCAGGCACCCGCTGGTTTCGGCAGCAGTTCGCAACGAGGCACGATCACAGCACCTCGTTGCGGTGCATCGCGCCTTGGTCACTCAGTTCGCCGACGATCCCGTACGGCTGGCTTCCCACCTGAAACAGGACCCGAACGTCGACCCGGAGACGCTGCGGACGGCCGTATTGCAAGGCGCCCGGGCTGCTCGCGACGCGCGAAGTTACGACGACGCCGCCGAGTTGTGGAAGAGCGCCTCCCAACTGGCCAGCGAGCCCACGCAGAAGCGCGCCTTCCTCCGTGAGGCCGTCCGATGTCTCGCGCTGTCCGGCGCTGGTCCCGAGGCACGCACGCTGATCGAACAACTCCTCGCCGAGACCACCGAAGCGATCGAACGCGCCCAGGTGCTGCGCGACCTGACCTGGCTGTCGCTGTGGACCCAATCGGTTGCTCCTCACGACGACGAGCGGATCGAGGCTCATGGCATCGAGCTGATCCAGGCCGGCGACACGCGCACCCGAGAGGCAGGCCGAGATCTGCTCGCTGCCCTCGCCACGGCGATGTTGGGGGCGGGGGAGTACCGGCGTGCGCAGCAGGTGTGCGCGACGTTGCACGAGCATGTCGCGGACCGGCTGACCCTGGAGCAGCGCCTGTTGTGCGACGTCATCGCGGTGATGGCCGGCGAACCGGGCGGGGGTGCCCTGCTCCGTGGCCGGTGGACGGACTCCTACCCTTGGCAACACATCCTCGACCCCGCGACGCCGGCCGGGTTCATCACGGTCGTGCCGGGTTGGCTGGGGGAGTACGAGATCGTCGACGAGGTGATCGCCCACTGCCGTCGGGCCACGGACGAGTACGGACCGTCCGCATCCGGTTTCTACATCGCCAGTTCCATGACCGCGAGCCAGGAACGGCGCCAGGGCCGATGGGATCGTGCCCTGCTGGAGTTCGAAGCGCTCGAGCGCATGGTCATCGACACTGACTTCGCTGCTCCGTACCCCTTCATCGCCCTGCGGCACGCACATCTGCTGGCGGCACGTGGCGACACCAGCAGCTGCGAACTGCTTCGGCAGCAGGCGCGGGAACAGGCGCCGGCATGGGTGCCGATCCTGGCTCACCTCGACCATGCCGTAGCCGGACTGCTCGCGTTGTCGCATCGAGATTTCACGACGGCGTTGCAGCACCTCGACCTCGCCGGGGAGATCGAGCGTCAGGTCGGCCTGGTGCCGTCCGGGTACTTGTCCAGGTTCGCCGACACGTTCGAGGCCGCCTGGCGCCTCGGAAAGGCCGCCGATCGGCTCGGCGATCTCACCGCGTTCGAGAAGGCGATGGACGGGGTGGGTCACGTCGCGATGCTGGGGCTCGCGACCCGGTGCCGGGCGCTGGCGGCGGCGCCTCAGCACATGGACGCCCTGTTCGCCGACGCTGTCGACAAGCTCAGCCGAGAGCCCGATGGGTTCGAGACCGCCCGAACCCATCTGTTGTGGGGCGAGCGTCTGCGCCGCGCCCGCCGGAAAGCCGAGGCGCACAAGAAGCTCTCGCTGGCCCACGAGACATTCGTGCGCCTGGGTGCGGGCAGTTGGGCCGAACAGTGCAACGCGGAACTGGCCGCGTGTGGAATTCGCCGCATCAACGACCCGGCGCTGGCCAGCGGGCCCGCGGCCCAGCTCACACCTCGAGAGTTCGAAGTGGCTCGCGAGGTCGCCGGCGGTGCGACCAACGCCGAAGCCGCGCGCCGGTTGTTCATCTCCGAACGGACCGTCGAATTCCACTTGTCCAGCGTGTTCCGCAAGCTCGACATCGACGGGCGCGAGGCCCTCCGCGTCATCATGGAGGCTTGATCAGCACCGGTCGTGACGTCACTCGACTTCGAGCGACACGAGGTCGGCCAACGCGATCGCCTTCAGCTGTTCAGCCGTTGCGTCACCGGTGCGCACCGACGCCATCACCGTCGATTCCTTGACATCGGTGGCCGCCGTTCGGCCCGCAGCGGAGCGCAGTGGCCCGAGCGCACCGTCATACACCTCGACCGTGCTGCCGCCGGTTTCGACGTGGTCGACCGGGTCTTGGCCGTCCAACAGATCACGACGCAGCGCTTCGTCGGGGCTGCTGGACTCGAGCTCGCGGCGGGTCATGACGTCCAGCGAGCCCTCGGCAGCGGCGGCGAACAGTCGTACGAAGGTGTCGTCGTCGGCTGGCGCGAACACGAGCGAGCCGAGTTCGG
>JAJYTA010000075.1 GCA_021793295.1 Actinomycetes bacterium | reverse complement strand
TGCTGACCGCTACCGCGGTCTATGAGGCGATCGCACCGCCGGAGCGGCAGGCCCTGCACCGTCGCGCCGGCCGAGCACTCGCCGGCACCGAACCGCCGCCGGTCGCCCAGCTCGCCCGGCACTTCCGCGAGGCCGGTGTCACCAAGCTGTGGGCACGATTCGGCGAGCAGGCTGCACAACGTGCCGTCGCCTCCGGCGATCACACCACCGCTGTCGTCGTACTCGACGAGTTGCTGGCCGGCGTCGAGCTACCGGCACTCGACCGGGCCCGGATCGCCCGAACCGCTGGGCTGGCGGCGCTGGGGCGTCGTGAGCCGGTGGACGAGCTGCAGCATCGCCTGGTCGCCACACTGCGCTCGGTGCTCGACTCGCCCGGGTTGACCGACCGGCAGCAGGCGGAGATCCGCAACCCCCTCGGCCGGTTGTTGATCAATGTCGGCGAAGCCGAGGCCGCCTTGAGCGAGCTGGAGCAGGCGGTGGCCCATCTGGACCATGACCCGGTGGAAGCAGCGCGGACCATGACCTACCTCGGCTGGGCATATGCGGGACCGTGGCCGGCCTCGACCCACTTGCGCTGGCTCCAGCGCGCCGCCGAGCTGACCCCTCGGATTCACTCCGCTGCGGACCGGCTGTCGCTGGAGGGCAACCGGGCGGCGGCCCTGCTGATGCTCGGCGAGGCCGACGCCTGGAACGTCGTCGCCGGCCTTCCGACCGACGGCGCGAGCGCGGCCGAACGCCTCGACGTGGCCCGCATCAACGCCAATATCGGTACCGGCGCCCTGTTGTGGGGCCGCTACGCCGACGCGCGACGGCATCTGGCGGCCGCCCGAAAACTCGCCGAAGCCGACCGGATGGTGCGGCTGCACCGCAACATCCTGCTCGAGCAGGCCAATCTGGACTGGTTCACCGGCCAGTGGGAGGGCCTGGAGCAACGGGCCAACGAGCTCGCGCAGGCCGATCGGGACCGCCCCAGCCTGTACCTGGCCAGCATCCGCCTCGCGGCTCGGCTCGCCGCGGCAGCCGGTCGGCGGCGGGCCGCAGACGAGCAGTTCAGCGTGGTCCTCGACGAGGCCGCGCGGTTGGGCGCGCTCGACACCACCATGGAGCCCGCGGCCGCGTTGGCGCGGCGCTGGCTCGCCGACGGACAGCCTGCTCGGGCCTTGCAGGTCACCGACCAACCCATGGCGACCGTCCACACCAAGGGCATCTGGATCTGGGCGAGCGACATCGCTCCGGTTCGGGTCGAGGCGTATCTCGCAGCCGGTGAGCCCGACCGGGCGGCGCGGGTGACCGACGAATTCGCGCAGGGGTTGCAGGGCCGCCACGCACCCGCCCCGCAGGCAGCACTGCTGGTGTGCCAGGCGCTCATGGTCGCCGCCGCCGGGGACCACGCCCGCGCGTCGCACGGATTCGACCGTGCCGCGACGGCGTGGGATGCCCTGCCTCGGCCCTATGATGCCCTGCTCGCCCGGGAGCGGCAGGCCGAAGCGCTGCTGGGCGACGGACAGAACGAGGCCGGCCAGAAGCTACTGGCCCAGGTGTACGAGCAACTCTTCCGGCTCGGCGCTCGCGGCGACGCCGACCGGATCGCGCAGCGACTTCGTGATCTCGGCTCGGATGTACCGCGGCTGTGGCGCGGCGGGCGCCGCGGCTACGGCGACCGGTTGTCGCCCCGAGAACTCGAGGTGGTTCGGCTCGTCGTCGCCGGGCAGACCAACCGCGAGATCGCCCGCGTCCTGGCCAAGTCACCGGCCACTGTGGACCAGCAGTTACGTTCGGCGATGCGCAAGCTCAACGTGTCTTCGCGCACCGCGCTGGCGGTGGCCGCCGTCGAAGCCGGCGTGTTCGCCGAAGAGGCGCCCTAGCCGCCGAGGATGCGTTTGAGGAACGTTCCGGTGTGCGAGCCCTCAACCTTGGCGACGTCCTCGGGCGTGCCCGTCGCCACGACCTGCCCACCGCCGGTGCCGCCTTCGGGACCCATGTCGATGAGCCAGTCGGCGGTCTTGACGACGTCGAGGTTGTGCTCGATGACCACCACGGTGTTGCCCTTGTCGACCAGGCCCTGGAGCACGCCGATCAGTTTGCGGATGTCTTCGAAGTGCAGCCCGGTGGTCGGTTCGTCGAGGACGTAGATCGTCTTACCGGTCGAGCGCTTCTGCAACTCCGCGGCGAGCTTGACCCGTTGCGCCTCGCCGCCGGACAGCGTCGGCGCCGGCTGACCCAGCCGGACGTACCCCAGGCCCACCTCAGCCAACGTCCGCAGGTGCCGCGCGATCCGCTCCACCGGCGCGAAGAACTCGACGGCTTCCTCGATCGGCATCTCCAACACCTCGGAGATGGTCTTGCCCTTGTAGTGCACCTCGAGGGTCTCGCGGTTGTAACGCGCCCCGTGGCAGACCTCGCACGGGACGTAGACGTCGGGCAGGAAGTTCATCTCGATCTTGATGGTGCCGTCACCGCTGCACGCCTCGCACCGCCCACCCTTGACGTTGAACGAGAACCGGCCGGGCAGGTAACCGCGGATCTTCGCTTCCTGGGTGTCGGCGAAGAGCTTGCGGACGTGGTCGAAAACCCCGGTGTAGGTGGCCGGGTTGCTGCGTGGGGTGCGGCCGATGGGCGACTGATCGACATGGACGACCTTGTCGACCAAGCCTGCGCCCTCGATCCGGCGGTGGCGGCCCGGCACGGCCCGAGCGCGATAGATGTGCCTGGCCAGCGCCGTGTAGAGGATGTCGTTGACCAGGGTCGACTTACCGGACCCACTGACACCGGTGACCGCGACGAAGCACCCCAACGGGAACTCCACCGTGATGTCGCGCAGGTTGTTCGCGCGGGCGCCGACCACGGTGATGGCCCGGTCAGGCGTCGGTGGGCGGCGCACGGCCGGCACGTCGATGCGGCGCTTGCCCGCCAGGTACTGGCCGGTGATGGAGTCCGGCTCGGCGATGAGATCGTCGACGGTGCCGCTGACGACGACCTGCCCGCCGTGCTCGCCGGCGCCGGGACCGATGTCGACGACCCAGTCGGCCGTGCGCACGGTGTCTTCGTCATGTTCGACGACGATCAGCGTGTTGCCGAGGTCGCGCAGGCGCACGAGCGTGTCGATCAACCGGTGGTTGTCGCGTTGGTGCAGCCCGATCGACGGTTCGTCGAGCACGTACAACACGCCGACCAGGCCCGAACCGATCTGGGTCGCCAACCGGATGCGCTGCGCCTCTCCCCCGGCCAATGTCGCGGAGGCACGATCCAGGCTGAGGTAGTCCAACCCGACGTCGACGAGGAACTGCAGCCGTTCGTTGACTTCCTTGAGCACCCGCGCGGCGATCTGTTCTTCCCGCTCGGACAACCGGAGATCGCGCAGGAACTCCGCGCATTCGCCGATGGGCATCGCGGCGACGTCAGCGATGCTGCGCCCGCCGACGGTCACGGCGAGCACGACCGGCTTGAGCCGAGTGCCGCGGCATGCCGGACACGGCACCTCGCGCATGAAGCCTTCGTGGCGTTCCCGGCTCGTGTCGGACTCGGCCTCGGCGTAGCGGCGCCGGACCCAGGGCATGACGCCTTCGAACGTCGTGTAGTACGCCCGTTCACGCCCGTACCGATTGCGGTACCGGACGTGAATCTGCTTGTCGTAGCCGTTCAACACGGCTTGACGGGCCTTCTTGGGCAACGACTCGAACGGGACGTCGGTACGGAACCCGATGGTGTCGGCCAAGGCGGCCACGAGCCGGTTGAAGTACTCCGACGTCGCGGCGTTGCCCCACGGCGCCAGCGCACCCTCGTCGATGCTGAGCGACGGGTCCGGTACGACGAGCTCGGGGTCGACCTCCATCTGATTTCCCAGGCCCGCACATTCCGGGCAGGCGCCGAACGGCGAGTTGAACGAGAACGAGCGCGGCTCGAGCTCCTCGAAGGACAACTCGTCGAACGGGCAGTAGAGATGCTCGGAGTACACCCGTTCGCGGTTCGGATCGTCCTCGGGCAGGTCGACGAAGTCGAGAGCGACCAGCCCGCCGGAGAGCCGAAGCGCCGTCTCGACCGAGTCGGTCAGCCGGCGCTTGGCGGAGTCCTTGACCGTGAGCCGGTCGACCACGACCTCGATCGTGTGCTTCTCCTGCTTCTTCAGCGCGGGCACATCGGTGAGCTGGTACACCGTGCCGTCGACCCGGGCCCGGGAGTATCCCTGCGTCTGCAGCGTCCGGAACAGGTCGACGTATTCGCCCTTGCGCGCGCGCACCACGGGGGCCAGCACCTGGAACCGTGCGCCCTCTTCGAGCTCGAGCACCTGGTCGACGATGGACTGCGGGGTCTGCCGGCCGATCGGCCGGCCGCATTCCGGGCAGTGCGGGTGCCCAGCGCGCGCATAGAGCAGGCGCAGGTAGTCGTAGACCTCGGTGATGGTGCCCACCGTCGAGCGGGGGTTGCGCGAGGTGGACTTCTGGTCGATGGAGACCGCCGGCGACAGCCCCTCGATGAAGTCGACGTCGGGCTTGTCCATCTGTCCCAGGAACTGACGCGCGTAGGCCGACAACGACTCGACGTAGCGCCGCTGCCCCTCGGCGAAGATCGTGTCGAACGCCAAGCTGGACTTGCCCGACCCGGACAAGCCGGTGAACACGATCAGCGAGTCTCGGGGCAGGTCGAGCGAGACGTCTTTGAGGTTGTGCTCTCGAGCCCCCCGGACGACCAGTCGGTCGCCGGCTGGAATGGCGGTTCGGTCGGTCATGAGGCCCCGTGGACTCCGGTCTGATCGATGGTGTGCAGGAAAAGACGTAACCGTTGGCATGGTAGGCGCAGGCACCGACAGAGTCGCCCCGATGGTCGTGCCAGGCGCCCGATTCACGGCGACGGAGTCGCCCTGTCGCACAAAGACGACTAGTTTCGGGTTCGTGCCTTCTGACAACGCTGAACCGATGCCCGAAGATTCCGAGGGCACCCGCGCCGCGGGACCCGTGACCGCTGCTACCGACCGGCTGAAGGCGACAGCGGCCTCGTTCGACGATTCCGCACTCGGCGAGCCCAGCCTCTGCCCGGGCTGGACTCGTGCGCACGTGCTCGCCCACGTCGCGCGCAACGCCGACGCGTTGACCAGGCTGCTGACGTGGGCGCGTACAGGTCACGAGCACCACATGTACCCGAGCGCGCAGGCACGCGCCGCCGACATCGAAGCGGGCGCACGCCAGCCGGCCGCCGAGCTCGTCCAAGACGTGCACGAGTCCGCCGAACGGTTCGCCAAGGCGATCATGGAGATGCCCGACCACGGTTGGGAGCAGGTCGTCCGGCCCGGCCTGGCCGGCCAGGGCGAGCCGATCCCCAGCCGGCGGGTGCTCTGGCTGCGGCTACGGGAGCTCGAGATCCACCATGCCGATCTCCGCGCCGATTACGGCCCGGCCGATTGGCCGGACGCGTTCGTCCGCCGCGCCCTGGACGAGACGATCCGCTCGTTCAGCCGTCGCGACGACGTCCCGGCGTTCGCCGTGTCCGTCGACGGCCGGCCCGCCGAACCGCTGGCTCAGGACGCGCGGGTGACCGTGTCCGGCTCGGCACCGGCGCTTCTCGCCTGGCTGTGCGGCCGCAGCACCGGCGCCGACCTGACGGTCGATCCGGCCGGCCACCTGCCGATCCTGCCGTCGTGGCTTTGAGGCTGCCGTGCGCACGTACACCGGCCACGTCACCCCGGGAGGAACTCCCGACGTCCGCGAACTCGCCCACCTGGTGATCACGAAGGTCTCCGTCGGAGGCTCGTGGGACAACAACGCCTACGTCTTGCGCTGCCGCGACACCGGACACGAGGTCGTGATCGACGCCGCGGCCGAGCCCGCTCGCGTTCTCGCCACGTGCGGCGACGGCCCGGTGGTCCGTATCGTCACCACGCACCGGCATGCCGATCACTGGCGCGCGCTCGCCGAGGTGTCCGCCGCCACCGGCGCGATCACGGTCGCCCATGTCGACGACGCGCCGGCCATCTCCGTCCCCACGCAGGAACCGGTCACCGATGGCGACGTCGTGAGCTTCGGCCGGTGCGAGCTCGAGGTGATCCATCTGGTGGGGCACACCCCCGGCAGCATCGCCCTGCTCTACGACGACCCGACCGGGCCACCGCACCTGTGGACCGGTGACTCGCTGTTCCCGGGTGGAGTCGGCAAGACCGGCTCCCCGGCGGACTTCACGTCGCTGATCAACGACGTCGAGACCAAACTTTTCGACCGACTGCCGGACGAGACCTGGGTCTACCCGGGCCACGGTGACGACACCACCCTCGGCGCGGAACGTCCCCACCTGGGCGAATGGCGCCGCCGGGGGTGGTGACGTCGTGACAGCCGCGGCCGGGGATCACCGCCGGCACCGCCCAGCACCGCGCGTGCTGGTCGTGCAGAACACCGAAACCAACCAGGTACGCCGCCTCGGCGACTGGTGGAGGGCCGACGGGCTCACCCTCGACGTCGTGCCGGCGTACACGGGCCGTGCGCTGCCCGAGCGACTGACCCACGACGCACTCGTGATCCTCGGCGGCGGCTTCATGCCCGACGACGACCACCAGGCGCCCTGGCTGCCCCGTACCCGCGACCTCGCCCGGCAGGCGCTACAGACCGACACGCCCGTGCTCGGAGTGTGCCTGGGGGGCCAACTGCTCGCCCACGTCGGCGGCGGCACCGTCCGAGCGGACGCAGGAGCCCCCGAGCGGGGCAGCACAGCGATCCGCATCCGGCCCGAAGCCGACACCGACCCGCTGTTCCACTCGCTGCCGGCGCACGTCACAGCCATCGAGAACCACGTCGACGCGGTCGAGGAGCTTCCGCGACAGGCGGTGTGGCTCGCGTCCTCACAAGCCTGCCCGTACCAGGCCTTTCGTATCGGCGACTCGGCGTGGGGCGTTCAGTTCCACCCCGAGGTGTCCGCCGACGATCTGGCGCGCTGGGACCGCAGCCGGATGCGGGCGCGTGGGGTCGATGTCGACGCTCTGGTGCCACCGGCCAGGGCCGACGAACCGGCGGCCGCCCGCGTGTGGCGGCAGGTGGCGAGCCGATTCGCCGAACAGGTCAGGTCGACGACTCCCCGGACTCGGCTGTCGGCACCGGCGGCGGGACACGGCGACTCTTGAGCAAACTCGCCACCGTGGTGACCAGCAGTGTTCCTACGATCACGACGAGGGAGAGCCAGATCGGGACCTCTGGGATGCCGTGCAGACCCTCGCCGTCGTTGATGAACGGCAAGGTGTTCTCGTGCAGCGCGTGCAAGATCAGTTTGACGCCGATGAACGCCAAGATCACCGCCAGCCCCGCGGAGAGGTAGACCAGGCGCTGCAGCAGGCCGCCGAGCAGGAAGTACAGCTGTCGCAGGCCCATCAGAGCGAAGATGTTGGCGGTGAAGACGATGAACGCCTCCTGCGTCAGGCCGAAGATCGCCGGGATCGAGTCCACCGCGAACAACAGATCCGCCGAGGCGATGGCCAGGAAGACGATCACCATCGGGGTGAAAACCTTCTTCCCGTTCACCCGCGTACGCAGCTTGACGCCCTCGTAGGTGTCCGTCATCGGCAGGATCCGCCGAGCGCGCCGGATGAAGGCGTTCTCGTACTCCTCGCCGTCCTCTTCGTCATGGTGAACCTGCTCGCGGGCCAGCTTGACCGCGGTGTACACGAGGAACAGGCCGAAGAGATAGAAGACCCAGGCGAATTCGTTGATGGCGGCGGCACCCACCAGGATGAAGATGCCGCGCAGCACGATGGCGGTGAGGATGCCGAACATCAGCACCGACTGCTGGTACTGCCTCGGGACCTTGAACTGCGCCAGGATGATGACGAAGACGAACAGGTTGTCGACGCTCAGGCTGTATTCCGTCAGCCAGCCGGCGTAGAACTCAGCGGAGGCCTGCCCGCCGGAGACCGCCAGCATCACCAGTCCGAACAGCGCTGCGAGGCCGACGTAGAACGTCACCCACGCGGTGGCCTCCTTCATGGAGGGGACGTGCGGGCGGCGTGTCACGATCAGCAGATCTACCGCCAGGAGCAGGGTCAGGACGACGAAGGTTCCGATTTCGAACCAGACGGGTAGGTCCAACACGAACGATGACAGTCCTCTCCGGTCGCTTGCCACGCGGCGGCTACCGCGCTACCGGAGGTCTCGTCCGCCCGCGTCATGCGGACCGGCGGCACCGGGCGCTCCCCGGTGTCAGGGAGCATCCGTGATGACGATGCCACCGCGTCGGGATTACTCCCCTCCACGTTCAGGTCACAGTATCCCACAGCATGCCCATCTTGGGCAGACGTCACGGTCGCCCGTCGGCGTCGGCCGACGATCAGTGCTGGTCAGGTGGCCTCACACCGCTCGACCGGACAGCTGCCGGACTCGGCCGGTTCAGCCGACGCCCGCCTCGTGCATGCCTCGTAGCTCCTTCTTCAGCTCGGAGATCTCGTCCCGCAATCGAGCGGCCAACTCGAACTGCAGCTCCGCGGCAGCAGTGTGCATCTGCTCGGTGAGTTGCTGGATGAGCTGAGCGAGATCGGCGGCAGGCATGCCGGCGAGCTCCGCAGCATGCTTGCCGACCTCGGAGGTGCTCTTCAGACCCGGTACCGGCGATTTTCCGCGACTCGCGGTGCGACCGGAGCCGCCGATCAGGTTCTCGGTGTCGGCGTCCTCACGGGCCAGCAACTCGGTGATGTCGCTGATGCGCTTGCGCAGCGGCGTGGGGTCGATTCCGTGGGCGGTGTTGTAGGCGATCTGCTTCTGGCGGCGCCGATTCGTCTCGTCGATCGCGTTCTGCATGGACGGGGTGACGGTGTCGGCATACATGTGGACCTGCCCCGACACGTTCCGAGCGGCCCGGCCGATGGTCTGGATGAGTGACGTACCCGAGCGCAGGAAGCCTTCCTTGTCCGCGTCGAGGATGCTCACCAAAGACACCTCGGGCAGGTCGAGGCCCTCGCGGAGCAGGTTGATGCCCACCAGGACGTCGTACTCCCCCATCCGCAGCTCGCGCAGCAACTCCACGCGACGCAGCGTGTCGACTTCGCTGTGCAGGTAACGCACCCGCACACCACGTTCGAGCAGGTAGTCGGTGAGATCTTCGGCCATCTTCTTCGTCAGCGTGGTCACGAGTACCCGCTCGTCGCGTTCGGTCCGGACGTTGATCTCGTGCAGCAGGTCGTCGATCTGGCCCTTGGTGGACTTGACCACGACTTCCGGGTCGATCAAGCCGGTCGGCCGGATGATCTGCTCGACGACGCCGTCGACCTTGGCCATCTCGTACGGTCCCGGGGTGGCCGACAGGTACACCGTCTGCCCGATGCGCTCGAGGAACTCCTCCCACCGCAACGGGCGGTTGTCCATGGCGCTGGGCAGCCGGAACCCGTGGTCGACCAGAGTGCGCTTGCGGCTCATGTCGCCTTCGTACATCCCGCCGATCTGCGGCACCGTGACGTGCGACTCGTCGATGACCAGCAGGAAGTCGTCGGGAAAGTAGTCGAGCAGACAGTTCGGTGCAGAACCCGCCGGGCGCCCGTCCAGATGGCGAGAGTAGTTCTCGATACCCGAGGTGAAGCCGACTTCGCGCATCATCTCGAGGTCATAAGTGGTGCGCATGCGCAACCGCTGCGCCTCGAGCAGCTTGCCCTGTCGTTCGAACTCGGCCAGTCGTTCGTCGAGCTCGGCCTCGATGTCTTTCAGGGCACGCTCCATCCGCTCCGGCCCCGCGACGTAGTGGGTGGCCGGCGCGACGTAGGCCTCCCCCTCCTCGCGCACGACCTCACCGGTCAGCGGGTGCATCGTGATGATGCGCTCGATCTCGTCACCGAAGAACTCCACTCGCACGGCCAGCTCGTCATACATCGGGATGATCTCGAGCGTGTCGCCGCGGACGCGGAAGGTTCCACGGGTGAGGTTCTGGTCGTTTCGCGTGTACTGGACCTCGACCAGCCGGCGCAGCAGGCTCTCGCGGTTCTGCTCGGACCCCACCTCCAGATGCACCATCCGGTCGAGATATTCATCGGCCGAGCCCAGGCCGTAGATGCACGACACGGTCGCCACCACGACGACATCGCGACGGGTCAGCAGCGACCAGGTGGCCGAGTGCCGCAGCCGCTCGACCTCCTCGTTGATCGAGGAGTCCTTCTCGATGTAGGTGTCGCTCTGCGGAACGTAGGCCTCGGGTTGGTAGTAGTCGTAGTACGACACGAAGTACTCGACGGCGTTGTTGGGCAGCAGGCTCCGGAACTCGTTGGCCAGCTGTGCCGCCAGCGTCTTGTTGGGGGCCAGAACAAGCGTCGGCCGCTGCAGCCGTTCGATCATCCACGCCGTGGTGGCGCTCTTACCCGTACCGGTGGCGCCAAGCAGGACGACGTCCTTCTCGCCGGCTCGAATTCGCCGTTCCAGCTGGTCGATTGCCTCCGGCTGGTCGCCGGACGGTTCCCAGTCGCTGACGACCTTGAACGGTGCCACGAATCGGGTCAGCTCACTCGCGCGCATACAACCAACCGTATGCGCTGCTGCCGACAGAGTCCGTCAGATCGGGGTCCACCCGGTCTCGGCTGCCCACCTGTCGGCCCGCTCCAAGGCTGAGTTGATCCACGGCGTCTTGGCCTCGGCATAGTGATCGATGGACTCGTGCGGCTGGGCCGCCAGTCGCCGCTTGAGCGCGGCGTATTCGTCCACCGCCGCCGGGGTCGCGCGCAGCCAGTCGCGCAGCAGCAGCGCATCGCGCCACGTCGGGGACGTCTCAGGCCGGATATGGCAATTGACGGCGCGCGCGGGGTCGGCATTGCAGGCGAGCTGCTTGTCCCACTCGGTGCCGTCGCGCCAGACGTCCCACCAGCGCCCCGCGCGGCGCACCAGGCCCGCCTCGATCAACTGGTCGGCCACGGCGCCGGTCGTCGCCAGGTCAGGCACCAGCACCTGCAGGTCGATGACGTTCTTGGCCGCCAGCCCCGGCACCGAGGTCGAGCCGGTGTGAGCGATGCTGATCGCCCGTTCACCCACCACGCGGCGGATCTTCTCGATCAGCCGAGCGGCCTGCGCCGGCCACGTCGGGTCCGGATCCTCGATGACGGGGTGCGGCGGTCGGGGCGCGCACACGCCGGAACGCAGGTTGGTCTCGAACGGCACGAGCCGGTCGGCCCACAACGCGTCGACGGCGGCCAACGTGTCCTCGGGCGCGCCGGAGTTGTCTATTCGGGCGTCGGCCACGGCCGCGCGTTCCTCGTCGCTGGCCTGGGCCCGGATGCGCGCGCGGACGTCGTCCTCGCTCATGCCCCGATGAACGACGAGGCGGCGCACCCGCTCCGTCTCAGGAGCCTCGACGACGATCACCAGCTGATAGTGGGCCGCGAGGCGGTTCTCCACCAGCAACGGGATGTCCTCGACGACGATGGCATCAGCCGCGGCGGCCTCGACCAACTCGTGGCGGCGTTGATACACGAGCGGATGGATGATGGCGTTCAACGCCTGCCGGCGTGCCTCGTCGCCGAAGACGATCTTGGCCAGCCGCGGCCGGTTCAGCGCACCGTCGGCGTCGAGCACGTCCGGACCGAACTCGGCCACGACCGCGTCGAGACCAGGGGTGCCTGGAGCCACCACCTCACGAGCGATGACGTCGGCGTCCACGAGCACCGCACCCAGCTCGTCAAGACGCCCGGCCACCAGCGACTTTCCCGCACCGACCCCGCCGGTCAATCCCACACGCAGCACGGCACGACCCTACTCGGGCGCGACCACGACTGTCGCGAACACCGGCAGGTGATCACTGGCCAGCGTCGACGGGATGTCGACCGCAGAGAACGCCAGATCTTCAGTGCCGAGGATCCAGTCGATGCGGTGGTCAGGATCCGATGCCGGTGACGTGTTCAGGTCCGGGTCGCCGGCCACGTCCTGCGCGGACACCAAGCCGGTGCCGTCGAACCACGGCTCGATGTCGGCCGAGCCCGGTCGAGAGTTGAAGTCGCCGCCGATGAGCGCCGGCACGTCACGCCCGGACGACTCCCACGCGGTCAGGACCTGGCGAGCCTGGGCCTGCCGTGTCTCGGTCGTGTGGTCCTGGTGTTGCAGATGCGTGCTCCACACGTCCAGCTCCACGCCGTCACCCAGCACGACACTCGCCGCGACGTAACCGCGCTGCATCGTGCCCTGACCCCGGTCCATCACCCCGGACCAGTGCTCGGAGATCGGATGGACCGACAGCACGGCGTTACCGAACTGGTGATCAGCCGCGCCACCGTAGACGACCTCGGCGCCGAGCCGTCGCGACAACCAGGCGGCGGTGTCCAGGCCACCGGCCAGCGGCCAGCCGCGCGCCACCTCCTGCAACATCGTCACCTCGGCACCGCCGTCGTCGAGTACCTCGGCGATGCCCGCCGGGTCGAGGTCGCCGTGCCACGACACGGCACTGTGGATGTTGTAGGTCGCGACCCGGACCTGGTGCGTGCCGTCTGGAGCCGATGTCGTGGTCGATGCCGTGGCCGACGCCGTGCCCGATGCTGTCGGCGTCGCCGCCGGCCACGTCAGCGCCGACCACATCGGCACCCCCAGCGCGATGATCGGCGCCAGAACGGCGATCGGACGGGCGAGCCGACCAGACCGCACGGGACGGTCTTCCTTGCTGGTCGGGCCGGCCTCCGGCGTCGACGGTGCGGTCGACGCTGCCGCGGCCAGGGCGACGAGGAGCACGGCCCCGAGCGCGGGGAAGACGAACTGGGGCAAGCCGAGGGGCAACTCGTAGGAGATCTGATACGGCAGCAGGACGCCGACCAGGAGCAGGCACGCGCATCCGGCGCCGGCCCAGGTCCGGATCGATCGCTCGTCCGATTCAACCGCACGAGGGCGCGCGTACGCCGTCGCCAGGAGCAATCCGGTCGCTCCCTGCCCCACCAGAACGGCCACGCACGCTGCCACCCCGGTGAGCCCGGTGGGTCCGGTCGACACGGCGGCCACGACCACCACCGCGAGCCGTGCGCTCCACAGCGGCACGCCGCGGCTCACTGCAGGCATCGCCGCCGCGACAGCGAACCCGACCAGCACGATGGAGCCGGCCATCGGCAACGTCACCCCTCCGGACGAGGCGACGACGCCGGGATTGGCCAGGACCAGCGTCTGCAGCGCGAGGACTGGGCCGGGCAGAGCCGCCGACGCGACCGAATCCGTACCGTCCAGCGGTGATCTCTGATCAGCCTCCGCTCCGGAGACGACCGCCGTCGCGATGACGGACGCGGCCAGCAGGGCCGGGCCGGCCGTCCCGACGATCATGGCCAACGGCGTCGACTGCCATGCCGCATCCCAGGTCGTGAGGGCCAGGCGGACCGCGGTGTCCGCCGTGAGGCCCAGGTAGAGCCCCAGGGCTGCCGGCGGACCGTCAACCTCGGCGCGCGCCGCGCGAAGGCCGGCCGCGAGGGCGACCAGGCCCAGCAACGTCCCGGCCACGGCAACGGCGACCGTCGGGCGGTCCTGGAATTGGAGGATCACCCGGGCCACGGCCAGGCCGAGGCCCGAGACGAGCAGCAGCGTCCGCGGGCTCAGCCAGCGCCCGAGCGGGGCGACGGCAAGGGGCGCGGCGAACATCAACGGGACGACCCACGCTGCCGTCGTGAAGCCGATGCGGCCGGCCAGGTCGTACAGCAGCGGGAACGAGACCCGCATGACCTCCGCGACGACGGCGGTGATCAGCGCGACGGTCAGGGCGGGGCGCACCGAACCGCCGGAACCGCCGCTGCCGGTCACGGCCACCGCACGCCGCCGTGCGCCGCACCACGAGGCGAGCTGTCGCCCCACCATGCGTGCACGGGTGGTGGAGTTGGGAATTGCCAGCTGAACATGATCATTCGACGAGTTCAGGCGGTGGCGGTGGCGGCGGAGGTCGACGGCGGGATGCCGAGCAGGTGATGGGCCATGTCGAGCAGCACCACACGCTCGGCGGGTTTGGCGACCACGCCGTGGGACAAGGTGATGACATAGGTTCGCACGTCGTCAGCGACCACGAACGACACGTCCTGCTTGTCCGAGAGCAAGAACCCGTCGCGCCCGGCGACCGACTGCGCCTGCACCGTCGTACCGGCCGCCTGTGCATCGTCGACGGTCGAGCTGATGCGACCGGCCGCGACGTCGCCGTCGACATAGCCGCTGACGGCCACGGTGAGCGGGACCGGTGCAGGTGTCGGCGGCGCGCTGCGGCCCTCAGGCGTGGGACGCACCCCGTACTTGCAGGTCAGCCGTCCGGTGCGGCCCGAATCCCCGAGGTAATCGTCGTTGTAGACACGCTGGGTCTCGCCGCGCATCGGCACCTTGAGGATCTTCGCCACCTCACCGGCGGTGGCCAGGTCCTCGCACAGTTCGGGAACGCCGGTCGTGGACGTGGGCGACGGCGTCGCGGCCGCGTCGCCTGCGGAGCCGTCGTCACTGGGCGAGGCTCCCTGCGTGGGCACGACCGGAACCTCGGGCTCATCGGTGTTGGAGCAGGCGGTGACCGACAGCGCAACGGCCACAGCAACGGCTGCTGAACGGCTCAGTCGGCTCATCACGCCATCACCGTAACGGTCGCGCGCGCCTGGTACCGCGCTGAGGCACGCCGGCTGGCGTCATCGTGGCCGAGCCGTTGCCGACCAGTGACACGGCGACGGGCCCCGCGTCCGCGAGGACGCGGGGCCCGTCGAGCGGCCTACGCCGGGTCAGTTGCCGGTGAGCTTCTCACGCAGCGCCTGCAGCGCTTCGTCCGAAGCGAGGGTGCCGTTCTCGGGCTCCTCAGGCGTCGGGGCGCTGGAGTACGAGGACGGCGTGTCGGCCTTCGTCTCGGACTCGGCCTCCTGCGCGCTCTCGATCTGCGACTTGTGCGCTTCCCAGCGCGCGTGGGCCTCGGCGTACTGCCGCTCCCACTCCTCGCGCTGCTTCTCGTAGCCCGGCAGCCAGTCGTTGGTCTCCGGGTCGAAGCCCTCGGGGTACTTGTAGTTGCCCTGTTCGTCGTAGTCGGCGGCCATGCCGTACAGCGTCGGGTCGAAGTGCTCGCTGACGTGCGCGGCGGTGTCGCCCTCGTTGGCCTGCTTCAGCGACAACGAGATCCGGCGACGCTCGAGGTCGATGTCGATGACCTTGACCATGACGTCCTTGCCGACCGTGACGACCTGCTCGGGAACCTCGACGTGGCGCTCGGCCAGCTCCGAGATGTGCACCAGGCCCTCGATGCCGTCCTCGACGCGGACGAAGGCACCGAACGGCACCAACTTGGTGACCTTGCCCGGCACGATCTGCCCGATCTGGTGCATGCGGGCGAACTGCTGCCACGGGTCCTCGAGAGTGGCCTTGAGCGACAGCGACACCCGCTCGCGGTCCATGTCGACGTCGAGCACCTCGACGGTGACCTCCTGGCCGACCTCGACGACCTCGGACGGGTGGTCGATGTGCTTCCAGGACAGCTCGGAGACGTGCACCAGGCCGTCGACCCCGCCGAGGTCGACGAACGCGCCGAAGTTGACGATGGAGGACACCACGCCGGAGCGGATCTGGCCCTTCTGCAACGTCTGCAGGAAGGTGGACCGGACCTCGGACTGGGTCTGCTCGAGCCAAGCGCGCCGGGACAGAACGACGTTGTTGCGGTTCTTGTCCAGCTCGATGATCTTGGCCTCGATCTCCTTGCCCACATACGGCTGCAGGTCGCGCACGCGGCGCATCTCGACGAGGGAGGCAGGCAGGAAGCCGCGCAGGCCGATGTCGAGGATGAGTCCACCCTTGACGACCTCGATGACGGTGCCGGAGACGACGCCGTCGGCCTCCTTGATCTCTTCGATCTTGCCCCAGGCGCGCTCGTACTGAGCGCGCTTCTTGGACAGGATCAGGCGGCCTTCCTTGTCCTCCTTCTGCAGGACGAGGGCCTCGACTTCGTCGCCGACGGCCACGACCTCGTTGGGATCGACGTCGTGCTTGATGGACAGCTCACGCGAGGGGATGACGCCCTCGGTCTTGTAGCCGATGTCGAGCAGGACTTCGTCCCTGTCGACCTTGACGACGGTGCCGGACACGATGTCACCGTCGTTGAAGTACTTGATCGTCTCGTCGATCGCGGCGAGGAAGGCCTCCTCGGACCCGACATCATTGACGGCGACCTGCGTCGTCGAAGGGGCCGTCGAGGGGGCCGTCGTGGCCTCAATGCTGCTCGTCATGTGGAAGGGGACTCCGGACAAAGGATGAGATGAGTTCCGCGCCAGGACCCTTGGATCGCCGTGCCACCGATTCGACCAGGACCTGTACCCTGTGCCGCCCACCGACAGTAACGAGCGCGAGCCTGCTCCGTCCGAGGTTCGCGCAGGCCCACAGCGCAAACGATAGGCTACCCGGCCGCACCGACCAGGGTCAATCGGCGGGAGGTCGCGAGTCGATCACGATGCAGATGTGAGTGGCGGATCGGCCGGTTGCGCAACCCCCGTTTCGTCCATGTGCCCGAGACTCTGCCCCAGACTTTGCCTAGATCGTCCCCGGGAAACGAACGCGTTCGCGGGCGAGTTCCTACGTGTTCACGGCTCAGCTCGGGTCGGTGTTCGGGTCAGTATCGGTACGCCGGGCCCGGTCCCTGGGCGTCCTCGTCGAACTCGTCGAACTCTTCGGCGAGATCGTGACCACCGAGATCGTGATCAGCGCCACGACCAGCCGGTTGACGTGGTCCGGACAGGTCGTGACCTGCGTCGGCGGCCGCGGGTTCCGGCTCGGTCGCCGGCGGGTCACCGGCCGCCGCAGCCGGATCGGCGCCAGGCTGCTCCGGTCGCCACGCCACGGAAGGCACAGCCGGCACGGTCGGTTCCAGCGGCACCTCCGGCTCCGGCAACACGACCGGATCCGGCTCGGCGACGAACGTCGGGTGCGCCGCCCTGGGCTCCGGCTCGCCGGCCGTGGAGACGGTGGAGGGCTCCGGTCCGCTCGCCCCTGCACCGCCCACCGAGCGTGCGCCGGGCGCGGAAGCGGACCCGCCGAGGCGACGCCGCCCCGACTCCGTCTTGCGCCCCGCCACGACGACCCCGGCGATCAGGACCACCGCCCCGGCGACGAGGCCACCCAGCGGCAGCGTGTCACGCACCAGGGCCAGCTCGTCGGCCGGGCCGGAGTATTCGGCGATGTTGGCAGCGACCTGGTCGTCGGTGTAGGCCAGCGTTCCCTGCACCACGGCCGGACCGCGCTCGCCGTCGAAGCGCAGGAACGAGTCGAGCTCGTGCCGGCCGTCGATGATGGCTCCGGTGTATGGCTCGACCCAGATCGTGCGGGTGGCGCTGTAGACGTGTTCGGCCTTCACCGCGCCTGATCGGTCGAACAACGCCCCCGGGACCTCCATCTGGGCGATCACCGTGGGTTCGATCCGCTGCTCGAAGCGATACACGTCGAGGTCACCACGCTGGTCCGCTGCGACGAAGGTCATCGGGCGAGTGGCCCGCAACTCGGCATCCCAGAAGTCGTAATCGCGCTTCTCGGTCCCGAACGGCAGCTTGAACAGATACCCGGCGTGCTCGATCGGCTCGGCGTCGGCTTCGTCACCGGTGCGGGAGATGTACTGCTCGCCACCTTCGACGGCGTAACCGCCGTGCCGGTCGAAGGCCACCCGCTCCTCCAGGTACGCCAACACGTCGGGTTCGGCGGAATCGTCGTCGCCCTGGGTGTCGACCGTGGTCACGCTGGTCTCCCAGACCGCCCGGTCATCAGTGCCTGCGGCCACGTCCGGAACGATCCGGCGCACCGACCGCACGTCGGTGCTGCGCTCCATGGGGCCTTCCTGGGTCAACACAGCCGCGCGATCGAGCACGGTCACGTCCTGACCCGTGGAGATCTGCTCAGTTGCGGCGTCTGAGACGACGGCCAGGCGCGGATAGGCGTACCACCGAAGTAGCGGCGCGGCGACGAGCATGAGCACGCCGAGACCCACGAGGGCCAAGCCGATCGAGCGCCGCATGTCCACCTTCCTCGTCCCTGTCGCTCCGCCCGGGGCGGGCGCGGGCGCCCGGTCGGCAGGCCCGCGTACAGCGCGAAACTACCCGGCCGACAGGGTGGGATGAAAGCGGATCGGCGAAGGTCACGCCCCGGCTTGGCCGGCGGCGGGCACCGAATGCTGGCCTTCGGCGATCTCCTCGATCATCTTGGCGCAGAAGGCCGGCAGGTCGTCTGGCTTGCGGCTGGTGACCATGCCGCGGTCGGTCTGGACCTCGGCATCGACCCAGGTGCCGCCCGCGTTGACGATGTCGGTACGAAGGCTCGGGTACGACGTCAGGGTGCGTCCGCGCACCACGTCGGCCTCGACCAACATCCACGGCGCGTGACAGATGGCGGCTACGGGGGTGCCGCTCTCGACGATCGCCCGGACGAAGGCGACGGCCTCCGGCGACAGCCGCAGGTTGTCCGGGTTGGCCACCCCGCCGGGCAGAACCAAGGCGTCGTAATCGCCGGGGTCGGCCTCGGCGACCGTGCGATCGACCGGGAACGTGTCGGCCTTGTCGAGGTGGTTCATCGCCTGGACCTGTCCGGCCTGGGGCGCTACCAGCTCAGGGCGCGCGCCGGCGTCCTGCAACGCCTGCCACGGCTCGGTCAGTTCGATCTGCTCGACGCCTTCGTTCGCGACGAGGACGGCCACTCTCGCACCGTCGATTCGTCCAGCCATGTCGGGTCCTCCTATCGGCACATCGCCTGAATCGTCACTCCCGTCGCCAGTACCCACGGCGCCGGTGGACATGCGAGCGTGGTGCTCGGTTCTGGGGCGTCTGCCCGGTTCCGATCACAGCGACGGCGACCGCGACCAGGACCAGTACCTGCGCCACACCGGAGTGCGCACCCGGCTGCGGGCCCGGCCACGGATCGAGCGCCACGACGACACCGGCCGCCAGCGCGACCGCCGCGGCGATCGCCGGAGCCACACGGCGCACCGCCGGCCAGCGCCACCCGGCGGCGAGGACGAGCACCCCGCCTGCCACGGCTGCCGCGCCGGCCGCTCCACCCAGGACCACCAGCGCGGCGGCCCCGGCGACCGAGGCAGCCGAGGTCCACCTGGGCCGCCGGGCTCCGTGCCGCCCGCTCCGACGGTTGGGGCGTGCCCGCGCCGGCTCACCCGGCGGGCCGGTGGGACTCGTCGCCGGTGCGCGCCCGGCGAACCACCACAAGCCGGCCACCACGACCACCCCAACGCCGCCTGCGCCCAGTGCGACCCGGTACGGCGTGTCCGGGCGGTACGTCAGCTCGATCACGCCGCCGGCGCCGGCCGGAACCACGAACCCCTGGGCCCAGCCGTCGATCCGGACCGGCTCCAGCCGGTCCCCGTCGAGGGAGGCCTGCCACCCCTCGTTCGCGTTCTCGGTCACGGTGAGGACGGTGTCGACCTCACGCTCGGCCACGGCCACCTCGCGATGCGTGGGCTCCCAGGACCGAACCTGCACCTCAGCCGGCTCTGAAGCCGGAGCCAGACCGTCGGCCGGCCGGAGGGTCAGGCTCTCCGGGCGCATGGTCGCCGCGGTCTCCAGGACGAAGTCGTGCACGCCCGGATACACCTGGACGCCGTCCTGCTGCAGGCATGCACGTACCGGCACGGCACGCCCGTGCAGCGCGTCACCCACGGTGCCGTCGAGCCTCGTCGGGATGATCGTCGAGTCGATCGCGACATCCGGTCCGCTGCCGCAGTGGGCGGGCAGCGGCGCGGCCTGGTCGGTCGGCGCGCGCAGCTCGTCGGTCCCGAGGATGCGCACCTCGGATGCGCCCGCAGGCAACACCGTTTGCAGGCCGAAGTCGACACCGGTGTCGACGACCTCGTCCAGGGCCGCGATGTGCACGTCGAGCTGTGTGGTCTCGACGGGTTCGGGCAACCGGGCACGGCCTTCGTCGTCGACCTCCACCTGCGTGGTCGCACCGCCGACGGTGATCTCGACGGTGCGCGGGCGCGACGCCGCCAGCCACGGATGGACGACCAGTTGCACGCCGTCGACGGTTCTGGGCTCCGGCCAGGACAGGGTGAGCGTGGGCGCCGGGTCGTCGGGCGCGGCGATCCATCCAGTGCCCGGGTCGAGGTCGACCGCTGCCTGCGGCCGGGCCAGTGGATCGCCGATGGCGCGTGAGCTCGCCTCGGCGCGCAGCCCGCCGGACTCGGCGTCGATCATCTCCTCCAGCGCCGTTCCCGGTCGTGGCCGGACCGTGGCCTCGATCGTGTATCGGCCACCGGTGTGCAGGTCCACCCGCCGGCGCAGGTCGCCGTTCTCCTCTCCGGTACGGGCCAACTGCCGTGCACAGCGGACGACGTCGCCGGTGTGCACACAGGCTCCCCGGCGTGCGTCAGCGGTGGCGAACATCAGCGTCTCGGTCGCTTCCGGTCCGCCGAGGTCGGCAGCGGGCACCGGTGCCGCCTTGAGCATGCGCCGGACCGTGACGCCGGGTATCCGCAGCTCACGAACACCCACGCCGGTGGGCGTGCCCGCTCCCACCTTCAACACGCGCACGCGCAGCGTGCTCGTCTCCCCTGGCGCAACCGCGAGCTGGTGCACGGCGGACTCGTCGTCCAGGTCGGTGGCGACGGCGCCGGTATCGGTGCTGACCTCCACCCGGGCCGGTGGCGCACCGATGGGGCCGTCGTTCAGCGTGACGAGCTCCACGGAGTCGAACTGGTGCGGCTCGTCGAAGGCGATCTCGATCCATTGCCCCTCGGGTTCGCCGTAGACGCCAGAGATCCAACTGGTCGCCACGTCACCGTCGAGCGCCGCCCACGGGGAGTTCTCCGGGCCGCGGGCCATCGTCGCCAGCGGGTCCGCGCCCGACGACGACGCCGTCACCGACGCCACCCCCTCGGCGACCGCGACCGTCTCGCGCTGCGGGTCGTCGACCGGGAGGAAGTCCCGCGCGGCTCGATCCAGGGGCCCGTCGTCACCGGCGGCGAGCACGTGCGTCGCGTTGTCGCGGATCGCGCCGAACCACACCGCGCGCCGCCGCAGCCCGTCGGTCACGACCGGCACCGGATCAGGATCCACGACGTCTTGGCCGTCCCCGGCGACGAACGTCGCCCGTCCGTCCAGCAGCCCGGCATCGCCCAGGGTGAGCAGCGACTCCGGGCCGCCGGACATCCGGAGGCTGCCCTCGAGCGGGTCCGAGCGCACCCGCATCTCGGCCTCCGGCGGCATCACTTGGTAGATCTCCACGGCCGGATAGCTCACATCGAGGCGCGAGTCCGCCGACACCTGCGGGTCGTCGCCGGCGCCGATCTCGGGGCCGAACGTCGCCACGCGCTCGACTCCGGGCATCTCGGCCAGGGCCTGATGCACCAGCGCCGGTCGGGGCGCTTCCACGCGCGACCGGTCCAG
>JAJYTA010000074.1 GCA_021793295.1 Actinomycetes bacterium | reverse complement strand
GGTTGGTCAGGCGCACCACGAGGCGTTCTGGCGCATCACCACCCATACACGCCTAGTGGTCTAGGCAATTGGGTGGTGAACATGATCATTTGGCTGCAACGGGTTCGTCGACCAGGGGGCGAGACTCCGGGGCCGCCGAGCGGATCTCGTCAGCGGCCTGGTCGTCCGGTTTGGTCTGCGAGTCGCGTTCGGCCGCGACGCGTTCGTTGTAGATCTCGACCTCGCGGGCGATGGTCGCATCGTCCCAGCCCAGCGGCCCGGCCATGAGCTCGGCGACCGCACGCGCGCACTCGGTGCCCCGGTGCGGGTATTCGATGGAGATCCGCGTACGCCGGGTGAGCAGATCGGTGAGGTGCAACGCACCCTCGTGCGTGACGCCGTAGACGACCTCGACCTTCAGGTAGTCCGGCGCCGCCGGGATCGGCTCGAGCAGGTCCGGACGGTCGACGGCCAGCGCCAACACCTCGTGGACCAACGAGCCGTACCGGTCGAGCAGATGACGCACCCGGTACGGATGCAGGCCGTGCACCTCACCCAGCCGGTCGGCCTGATTGACCAGCGCGTGGTAACCGTCGGCGCCCAGCAGGGGCACGCGGTCGGTGATGGACGGCGCGATACGGCCACGAATGTCCTGCGCCGCGGCATTGATGGCGTCAGCGGCCATCACGCGGTACGTCGTGTACTTGCCGCCGGCGATGGCGACCATGCCCGGCGCCGGGCGGCCGACGGCGTGCTCACGCGACAGCTTCGACGTGTCGTCGCTCTCTCCGGCCAGCAGCGGTCGCAGGCCCGCGTACACGCCCTCGATGTCGTCATGGGTCAGCGGCGTCATCAGGACCGAGTTGATGTGGTCGAGGATGTAGTCGATGTCGGCACGCGTGGCCGCGGGGTGGGCGAGATCGAGGTTCCAGTCGGTGTCGGTGGTGCCGATGATCCAATGACTGCGCCAGGGGATGACGAACAGCACCGACTTCTCGGTGCGCAGGATCAGGCCGGTCTCGGCGTTGATCCGGTCGCGCGGGACGACGATGTGTACGCCCTTGCTCGCACGTACCCGGAACCGCCCGCGCGTGCCGGCCAGGTGCTGCAGCTCGTCGGTCCACACGCCCGTCGCGTTGACGACGACGTCGCATTCGACGTCTTGCTGCTCGCCGGTCTCGACGTCGCGAATCTGGACCCCGCTGATCCGGTCTGCCTCGCGCAGAAACCCCACGACCTGCGTGGACGAACGCACCACGGCGCCGTAGTGCGCGGCCGTTCGGGCCACGGTCAGCGTGTGCCGGGCGTCGTCGGACATCGCGTCGAAGTATCGGACGCCGCCGACCAAAGCGTCGTGGCGCATGGCCGGGAACAGCCGCAACGCCCCCGAGCGAGTCAGGTGCTTCTGCCCCGGGACCGACTTCGCCCCGCCCATGGTGTCGTACAGCAGCAGGCCGGTGGCGGTATAGGGACGTTCCCAGAACCGGTGGACCAGCGGGTACAGGAAGCTGACGGGCTTGACCAGGTGCGGCGCCAAGCGCGTGAGCATCAGCTCGCGCTCTCGCAGCGCCTCGCGGACCAGCCCGAACTCGAACTGTTCCAGATACCTCAACCCGCCGTGGAAGAGCTTGCTGGACCGGCTCGAGGTGCCAGCGGCGAAGTCACGCGCCTCGACCAGCGCGACTCGCAGCCCGCGCGTCACAGCGTCCAGCGCCGAGCCGGTACCGACGACCCCGCCACCGATCACCACGACATCGAAGTACTCCGAGCCGAGCCGGTTCCAAGCCTCGCGCCGAGACTCCGGACTCAGTCGACCGCTGGGCTCGCCGGGCCTGGCCTGCACGCTCACGTCGATCACGCCTCCTCGCCAGCTCTGCCGGACGGTCTCGGCACGCGGAGGTCGGATTCCGCGAACCGCCGCACACACGACTCACGCTACCCGCTCACCCGGGCCGGCGCTGCCCTGATCGGCCACCCTGCATCGACCGTTCGGAGCGACAGCGCCGTCGGGTGAGAGCCTCACACCTCTTTCTCGGCCGGGCCGGGCGGCGCCTCCTCTGCGGCAGCCTCGGCCAACGTGTTGCGAGCGTGCAGGATGTCGCTGATGAGCAGGTCGTAGAGCAACACCCCGATGACACCGCCGATCAGCGGACCGACGATGGGAATCCAGAAGTAGTTGCTGAACCAGTCGCCGTCGCCCGGCATCGCCAGATCACCCCAACCGGCGACCCAGGTGAAGAGCCGCGGGCCGAAGTCACGGGCCGGGTTGATGGCATATCCGGCGTTGGCGCCGAACGAGATGCCGATGGCTCCGACGGCCAGACCGATGACCAGCGGGCCCAGGTTGGCCAGGACGCCCCTGTTCCGCAGGTCGATCAACGCTGCGATGAGCATGACCAGGAAGCCGGTACCCACGATCTGGTCGATGAGCGGGCCCCAGACGCTGCCGTCGAAGTACGGCGCAGGGAACGTCGCGAAGATGGAGAAGCTCGGGATGTTGTGCCCCGGCGGGTCGCTGGCTTGCTCGAACGCCGAGATCGCATCGCGGTAGACAAGGTAGACCAGCGCGGCTCCCAGGAATGCCCCGATCAGTTGGGAGACCATGTACGGCAGCACCTTCGGCCACGGGAATCCGCGGCGGATGGCGAAGGCGAGAGTCACCGCTGGGTTGATGTGAGCGCCGCTGACGCCACCGGCTACATAGACACCCATCGCCACAGCGAACGCCCAACCCCAGGCAATGAGGAGCCAGTCCCCCGAGCCGAGAAAGAACGTCGTCGGGCCTTCCGTACGACCGGAGCCGGGCAGCGCCGCCACCGCCATCGCAACAGAACCACAACCGAATGCGATGAGGACGAAAGTGCCGAGGAGTTCGGCCACACACTCGCCCCAGAGTCCGCCCCTACTCTTGAGCCCGCTTCCCTTCCGTACAGCCAGTGGAGAAATGTCGTCGGACATCCGGACCTCCTTGGACATGCCGGAGCAATACACGAGGCGTTCTGCGCAACACCCGGCCCGCAGCACACCTTGTGAGAACAATCACCATAGTCGCGCGGCGATCCTTTGGGGGGTACCCGAACGATGGAAAATCTTTCGTCGTTTATCCCTGTTGATTTCCAGTTCCATCGGCTACTCCCGGTGCTCCTTCTCGGGTCGTACTGTTGGCAGTGGTAGGCACCGTCACCTCTCGACGACGTGAGGAGCACGCATGAGCCAGTACGTAGCCGCGATCGACCAGGGAACGACGTCCACTCGATGCATGATCTTCGACCACTCCGGTGGTGTCGTCTCGGTCGACCAGCGCGAGCACGAGCAAATCTTTCCGCAAGCCGGCTGGGTCGAACACGACCCCGAAGAGATCTGGCGCAATACTCGCGAGGTCTGCGCCGGCGCACTGGCCAAGGGCGACCTCGTCAGCTCCGACGTCGCCGCGGTCGGCATCACCAACCAGCGTGAGACGGCGGTGGTGTGGGACCGGACCACCGGCAAACCGGTGTACAACGCCATCGTCTGGCAGGACACCCGCACCGACCGGATCGTCAACGAGCTCGCTCGCGACGGCGGGCCCGACCGCTACCGTGCCACCACCGGCCTACCACTGGCGACCTACTTCTCCGGCCCCAAGGTGAAGTGGATCCTCGACAACGTCGACGGCGCACGCGCCAAGGCAGAGGCCGGCGACCTGCTGTTCGGCAACATCGACACCTGGGTGCTGTGGAACGCCACCGGCGGGCCGGACGGCGGGTTGCATTACACCGATCCGACCAACGCCTCGCGCACCCTGCTGATGGATCTCGACACCCTGTCGTGGAACGAGCAGAACGCCGCCGACATGGGCATCCCGATGTCCATGCTGCCCGAGATCCGCTCGTCGTCGGAGGTCTACGGCAACGTCCGGGAACGCGGAGCGTTCGCCGGGCTGCCGCTGGCCGGCATCCTCGGCGACCAGCAGGCCGCCACGTTCGGGCAGGCCTGCCTGTCGCCCGGTGAGGCCAAGAACACGTACGGCACCGGCAACTTCGTCCTGCTCAACACCGGCACCGAGAAGGTGATGAGCGAGAACGGCCTGCTCACGACGGTGTGCTACAAGATCGGCGACAACGACACCGTGTACGCGCTCGAGGGCTCCATCGCCGTGACGGGCTCGCTCGTGCAGTGGCTGCGGGACAATCTCGGCATCATCTCGTCTGCGCCGGAGATCGAGACGCTGGCGGCCAGCGTCGACGACAACGGTGGCGCGTACTTCGTGCCCGCGTTCTCCGGCCTGTTCGCCCCGTACTGGCGCTCCGATGCCCGCGGCGCCATCGTGGGCCTGACGAGGTACGTCAACAAGGGGCACCTGGCCCGCGCCGTCCTCGAGGCGACCGCGTTCCAGTCCCGCGAGGTCATCGACGCCATGAACGCCGACTCCGGCGTGGCGCTGAAGTCGTTGAAGGTCGACGGCGGCATGGTCGCCAACGACCTGCTGATGCAGTTCCAGGCCGACATCCTGGGCGTTCCGGCCATCCGGCCGGTCGTAGCCGAAACCACCGCGCTGGGCGCGGCTTACGCCGCCGGGCTCGCAGTCGGATTCTGGGAAGGCGAGGACGACATCCGCAACAACTGGGCGCAAGACAAGCAGTGGGACCCGCGGATGGACGAGGAAGTCCGCGAGAAGCAGTACCGCACGTGGAAGAAGGCGGTCACCAAGACCTTCGACTGGGTCGAGGACGAGTGAGCCGACCACGCTCACCCGACCGACGGCGACGGGCGCGGCGCCGCAGCTAGGCTGGTCAGCACGATGACCGACACCACTGCCCCGCTGTGGGCCGCCCCGCTCGCCTCCGGGCCGATCACCGCCACGGTGCGCGTGCCCGGGTCCAAATCACTGACCAATCGGGCCCTCGTGCTCGCCGCGCTGGCGTCCGGGCCGTCGCGGCTGCGCCACCCGCTCACCGCACGCGACACCACGCTGATGCGCCAGGCGCTGCAGAGCCTCGGGGCCCGCATCGACGACACCGACGACGGCTGGGTGGTCACGCCCGGCCCGATCCGCGGAGACACCGCCGTCGAGTGTGGCCTGGCCGGAACTGTGATGCGGTTCGTACCTCCGGTCGCCGCCCTGGCCGCCGGTGAGGTTCGATTCGACGGCGACCCGCCCGCGCGGGTTCGCCCTATGGGCACGGTCATCGACGCGTTGCGCACGCTCGGGGTGGGCGTCCACGACGACGGACGCGCCGCACTGCCGTTCACCGTTGACGGCACCGGTAGCGTGCCGGGCGGTTCGGTCACCATCGACGCCTCGGCGTCCTCGCAGTTCGTCAGCGGGCTGCTGCTCGCCGGTGCCCGGTACGACAAGGGCATCACGGTGCACCACGACGGCACACCGGTTCCGTCGCTGCCCCACATCGACATGACCGTCGGCATGCTCCGCGACTGCGGGGTGGACGTCGACGACGACGTCGCGAACACGTGGCGGGTCGAGCCGGGCCCGATCCAGCCGCTCGACGCCGTGATCGAACCGGACCTGTCCAACGCCGCGCCGTTCCTGGCCGCAGCGCTCCTGACCGAGGGTCGGGTGCACATTCCCGACTGGCCGGGCGCCACCACCCAGCCGGGCGACGCGCTGCGCGACCTGCTCACTCGACAGGGCGGGTCGTGTCGTCTCGATGCCAACGGCCTGACCGTACAGGGCACCGGGAGCGTGCGAGGCATCGACGCCGACCTGCACGACGTCGGCGAGCTCACGCCGGTCCTGGCGGCGGTGGCGGCGCTGGCCGACGGTCCGTCGCACCTGCGCGGCATCGCGCACCTGCGTGGGCACGAGACCGACCGGCTGGCCGCGCTGGCAGCAGAGATCAACGGCCTCGGCGGCGACGTCACCGAGACCGACGACGGGCTCGTCATCCGGCCCCGCCCGATGCACGGCGGGGTGTTCCATTCCTACGCCGATCACCGGATGGCCCAGGCCGGCGCCGTGCTGGGGCTCGTGGTGCCGGGCGTCGAGGTCGAGGACATCGCCACCACCGCCAAGACCTTGCCGGACTTCCCCAGCCTGTGGTCACGCATCGTCACCTCGGAGCGCCCGGCGTGATGGCACGGCGGGCCGCGACGTCGTACGACGAGCGTGACGTCAAAGTCCGCCCTGGGCGTGGTTCCCGCCCGCGCAGCAAGCTCCGCCCGGCACACGCCGACGCCGAGCCCGGCCTGGTCGTCGCGGTCGATCGCGGCCGCTACACCTGCGTCGTGGACGGCCGGACCGTCACCGCCATGACCGCGCGCGAGCTGGGCCGCAAAGCGGTGGTCGTCGGCGACCGCGTGGGCTTGGTGGGTGACGTGAGTGGACGTGAAGGCACTCTGGCGCGCATCGTGCGCGTCGAGCAGCGCGCCACCGTGTTGCGGCGTACCGCCGACGACGATGACGCCGTCGAGCGGGTCATCGTCGCCAACGCCGAGCAGATGATGATCGTGACCGCCGTCGCCGACCCCGAGCCACGACCCCGCTTGGTGGATCGCTGCCTGGTTGCCGCCTTCGACGCCGGGGTCGACCCGCTGTTGTGCGTGACCAAGTCGGACCTGGCCGATCCGACGCCGTTGCTCGCCAGTTATGCCCCCCTCGACATCCCCACGGTCGTGATCGGCCACCATGCCACTTCCGAACGCGAGCTGGCGAGGCTGCGTGAGCATGTGCGCGATCGGACGACGGTGCTGGTAGGGCATTCCGGCGTGGGCAAGTCGACCCTGGTCAACGCCCTGGTGCCGGGCGCTGACCGCGCCATCGGCGAGGTGAACGTCGTCACCGGGCGCGGCCGGCACACCTCCACGAACGCCGTCGCGCTGCCGTTGCCGGACGGCGGGTGGGTCATCGACACGCCGGGCATCAGGTCGTTCGGTCTCGCGCACGTGGACCCGTCCCGGCTCATTCTCGCCTTTCCGGACCTGGCCGCCGAGACCGACGCATGCCCGCGGGGCTGCACGCACGGCGAGACCGAGCCCGAGTGCGCGCTCGACACCGCGCTGGCCGACGCGCGCCTCGACCCGGACCGGGTCGGCTCGTACCGACGGCTGCTGGCCAGCCGTGAGCGTCAGGCCGGCGACTGATGCCGAGGCGCTCGGCGGCGTGTGACCGCCAACCCCGCCGGACCGTGTAGGTTGACCAACCGTGGCCTATGACGACGACCTCCGGTTCGCGCACGTTCTCGCCGACGATGCGGACTCGCAGACCACGTCGCGCTTTCGGGCCGACGATCTGCGGATCGAAGGCAAAGCCGACGGCTCCCCCGTCACCGACGCCGACAAGGCGACCGAAGAGGCGATTCGCCGGACCCTGTCGCGTGCACGTCCCCGCGACTCCATCGTCGGTGAGGAGTTCGGCACCGAGGGCTACAGCTCACGTCGCTGGGTCATCGACCCGATCGACGGCACCCGGAACTTCATGCGCGGCGTCCCGGTGTGGGCGACGCTGATCGGGCTGATGGTCGATGACGAAGTGGTGGCCGGGGTCGTGTCCGCGCCCGCGTTGGGCCGGCGGTGGTGGGCCGCGCGGGGCACCGGCGCCTGGACCGGTCGCTCCCTGTCGTCAGCCACGCGGTGCCGGGTCTCCGAGGTGAGCAGCATCGAGGAGGCGTCGCTGTCGTACTCCGATCTGTCCGGCTGGGAGGAACGGGGCATGTTGCCGGCGTTCCTCGACGTCATCCAGGCATGCCAGCGCACCCGTGCTTACGGCGACTTCTGGTCGTACATGCTGCTGGCCGACGGTGCTGTCGACATCGCGACCGAGCCGCAGCTCGCTCTGCACGACATGGCCGCGCTCGTGGTGGTCGTCGAAGAGGCCGGCGGCCGCTTCACCGATCTGCGCGGCAACCCCGGCCCACTGGGTGGCGACGCGCTCGCGACCAACGGCCGGCTGCACGACGACGTCCTCGAACGCCTCACGGCCGGCTGATCCCGTCGTTCGCCGGCTCCGGCACGGCCGCGCTCGCCTCGCCGGAGCCCGCGGTACGTACGCCACGCAGGAGGATCGCCGCCACGACGGCCATCCCGGCGAGCAACCCGGCGCCCACGGCAGCAGAGACGTTGAAGCCGTTCACATAGGCGTGAAACGCCGCCTGAAGCAGCGGCCCCGCTGCTTGTTCGGGCAGCGATTCAGCCACGGCGACAGCGCCCCCGAGGCTCCCACCAGCCGCGTCGGCCGCCGCCCCGGACAATCCGTCAGCGACGACGCCGCCCAGGTCGTCTCGATACACCGCAGTGGCGACGCTGCCCAGCACGGCGATGCCCAGGGCACCGCCGAATTCCGCGCCGGTCTCGGAGATCGCCGCAGCCGAGCCCGATCGTTCGGGCGGGGCCGAGCCCATGATCAGGTCGACGACCAGGCTCACCGCCATGCCGATTCCCAGGACCATCACGGTGTAGCAGGAGATGACGACGGCGACAGCTGAGTCGGCCTCCACCATCAGCGCGACCATCGCGAAACCGATCGAGGCGGTCAGCACGCCAGCCGCGACGACGAAGCCGGGGCGGATCCAGCGCACGACGATGTTCGCCGTGGCGATTCCGACGACGGTGCCGGCGACGGTCGGCAGCATCGCCACCGCGGCGGTGAACGGACTCATGCCGAGCACGATCTGGATGTACTGCACGGCGATGACCCCCATACCGGCACTGGCGAAGATGAGGATGGCGTTCGAGCCGGTGGCCACACTGAACGCCGCTCGACGGAACAGCTGTACGTCGATCAACGGCGTGGGCAACGTGCGCTGACGGCGGATGAACAGCGCGCCCATGGCGACACCGGCGACGATCGTGCCGACCGCCGGCGTCGTGACACCGACATGTTCAGCGATCTGCTTGATCCCGTAGATCACCGGCAGAACGGCGGCCAGCGACAGCGCCACGCTGACCGGGTCGAGCCGGCCGGCCTGGGCATCCTTCGACTCCGGCAGCAGCAACGGGCCCACGATCAGTAGCAACGCCATCACCGGGAGGTTGATCAGGAACACCGATCCCCACCAGAAGTTCTCCAACAGCAAGCCGCCGATGATCGGGCCGACGGCGACACCTCCGGTGAACGCCATGGTCCACACACCGATGGCCGCACGCCGTTGGTCAGGGTCGTGGAACATGTTGCGGATCAGCGACAACGTGGACGGCGCCAGGGTGGCGCCGCCGATGCCGAGCAGGGCGCGAGCGGCGATCAGCATCTCCGGGCTCGTGGCGTACGCGGCCAGGACCGACGCCGCGCCGAAGGCGACCGATCCGGTCAACAGCAATCGCCGCCGCCCGATGCGGTCACCCAGGGTGCCCATCGTGATCAACAGCCCGGCCATGAGGAAGCCGTAGATGTCCATGATCCACAGCAGTTGGGTGCCGCTGGGTTCGAGATCCGCGCTGAGCCACGGCGCCGCCATGAAAAGCACGGACAGGTCCATGGAAGCGAGCAGGGCCGGCAGGGCGAGCACGGCCAGCCCGACCCATTCCTTACGGCCCGCAGCCGTAGATGTGTTCGTCATGGCTGCGATGGTACGAGCGTCTTAAACGCTTGTCTAGTACATTTGTGTAAGACGAACGTATGGCTCGCGGGCTACCCTGGAGCGCATGGGACACCGGGAGGATCTACTCGCCGGCGCCAAGCGGCTGCTGGCCACCAAGGGCTTCGGGCACATCACCGCGCGCGACATCGTGGCGGAGTCCGGCACCAATCTGGGTTCGATCGGCTACCACTTCGGCTCCAAAGACGCCCTGCTCAACGCGGCTGTGCTCGACTCGTTCAACGATTGGGACGGTGAGGTCGAGAAGGCACTCGCCGCCAGGACCGGAGACACGCCTCTCGACCGGCTCGAGGCTTTCCTGGCCGCGGTCATCGAAGGGGTGCAGAACAACCGGCCACTCGCCGTGGCCAGCGTGCACGCTTTTGCCCAGTTCGAATACGTGCCCGAACTGCGCGAACAGTTCGCCGAGACTTACACCGACGCTCGGCGCGAGCTCGCCTCGTTGGCGTTGGACCGAGACGATGTCGACGACGCCACCGCACGACGCGTCGGCTCGCTCGTGCTGGCACTGATCAACGGCCTGGTCATGCAGTGGCTGATCGATCGCGACGCGGCGCCGTCAGCTGCGGACATGGCCACCGCGATCCGGGAGCTGGTCGACCCGCCGCCCGGCGAGTGAGCCCGGCGTCCTGGATCACCGTGCCGGCGCCGACGCCAAGTGCCGCGCCACCGTGTTGACCACCGCGACGATCGGCACCGCGATCACCGCGCCGATGATGCCGCCGGCCAGCGTGCCGATCGACACGGCCACCACCACGGCGAGCGGGTGCACCCGCACCATCTTGCCCAGGATCAACGGCTGGAACACGTTGCCCTCGATCTGCTGCACGGCCACCATGCCGGCCAGCACCACGATCGCGGTGATCAGGCCCTGCGTCACCAGCGCGACCAGCATCGCGACCGCACCGGTCACGAACGCACCCACCAGGGGGACGAAGGCGCCGAAGAAGATCAGCACGCCGAGCGGCACCGCCAGCGGCACGCGCAAGATGAGCAGCAAGATCGTGATGGCGATCGCGTCGAACAGCGCCACCAGCACGATGCCGCGGATGTACTGCGCCAACGTGGCCCAGGCGACCTCGCCGGCCGAAGCCGCTCGCGTCCGCGCCCGCCTCGGCAGCACGTTGACCAGCCACGCCCAGATCCGGTCGCCGTCGTAGAGGAAGAAGAGCAAGGCGAACAGGGTCAACACCAGGCCGACGACGATCTCGACAGCCACCGTCGCCGCCGTGGCCGCCTGCTCGGTCACCGCATCGTTGTCCTGCACCAAGGCGACGACTCGGTCGATCCAGTCGTTGAGCTGGACCTCGTCGATGCGGAACGGCGGGCCGGCCAGCCAGTCACGGATCTCCTGCAGGCCTTCCTCGGCCTGATCGACCACGTCGTTGAACTGGTCGCCGACCGCGTTGCCGACGAACGTCAACGAGCCGGCGACGACGACGATGAACCCGACGAAGACCGTCACCGCCGCCGGTCCCCGCCGCCAGCCGAAGTTGCGCAGCCGGCGGACGAGCGGGTGCAGCCCGGCCGCGAGCAGCATCGCCGCGACCAACGGGAAGATGACGACCTTGAGCTCCCACGCCAGCCAGCCGGCCCCGCCGACGGCCGCGGCGATGATGAGCAGCCGCCAGCTCCAGTCGGCAGCGTCGCGAACGACTTGCGGAACGGGGTGCGGGCGCTCGGGTGGCAACGCGGGCACGCTGGGTGGAGCCGGCGGGACGGGTTGTGGCTCGGATTCGCCCGACGGCGTGGACGGCGCCGGCGGTGCCGGTGTCGTGGTGATCTCGTCGGCCTCGGCGTCGCTCGAGGCGCGCAGGCGCGCTTCTTTCAGCCGTTGCACCACACCCTGCAGACGTTCCAGCACAAGGATCAGCCTGGCACATCATTGCTGACCATTCGGGCAGGCCACGCACGATCTCAGCCCGATTCGCCGGGTCGGCGTCATGATCCGGCCGGTCCCTCGTCGTGGTATACGCATGGGCCTGAAGGCGCATCAGGACGAAACTGGAGTTTTTCGAGCATGAGGGATTGCCACGGACAAGACGAGCCGGCCCGCCCGGCGTGGGCCCGGTTGTTGCGGCCGTCAGATCCGCACGGCGCGAACGGCGCTGCGGATGCGGTGGCGTCTCCAGGCGTCGAATCCGTCCTCGGGGCGCTGCGGGCCGCCGAACCGGACCCCGACGCCGTCAAGCACGCCCTGGCCGTCTACGCCTGGGAACGCGCCGCGGCCTGTCCGGACCTCACGTGCGCGCTGGACGACATCGACGACCTGTGGAACCTGCTCGAATCGACCGGCTCGGCTCCGGTCTCGCGCAGCCGAGCGCGCCACTGCCTGGTCGATGCCTGGGTCGACGCGGTGGCCGCCGAACGTGGCTCGCCGGGTGTCGACCCGCTGTCCGGCCTGCACACGGCCGGCTACCTCTATGGCCGGGTGCACGAGCTGGACCGGCTGGCCGGTGATGCGCCCGCGGCGCTGGTCCTGATCGTCGTGCGCTGGCCGGCCGCCGCAGGTCCATGGCTGCGGATCGCCCACGTGATGCAGGTCGCATCGGCCTTGCGCGACCGGGTGCGCCCGGAAGCCACACTGAGCCAGGTCGGCACCACCATGGCGGTCGCGCTGGTGCCCGACGACGCCCGGGCCCGCGTGGAGCGGCACGCCTTGACGAAGGCGTTCGAAAGCGATGAACTGTGCACCGCACAGGTACAGGTGGACGTCTTCGCCGTCCCGGATGTCCGGTCGCACTTGCCGAAACTCGTGACGCAATTGCACGAGCAGGCTAGTCTCGATCATGTCACCGGGACGCCCAGTAGCCGCCACACAGGGACGGGGCACCTGGACTGAGCGGCCCAAGGGGACAGAAGAGAGCGCCAGTGACGATGCCACCAGACGCTTCGGGGGACGAGCGAGAGCTCATCGCGCGTACGCGCGCGGGCGACATGGACGCCTATGACGAGCTGTACCGGCGTCATGTCGACGACGCGACCAAGGTCGCGCGGATCATCACGAACAACAGCGACGAAGCCCAAGACATCGTCGCCGAAGCATTCACCCGGGTTCTGACCCGGCTACGCGAGGGCGGCGGCCCGGACAGCGAGCTCACGCCGTACCTGCGCACCGTCGTACGCCGTCTGGCGATCGACCGCCACCGCAGCTCCGAGCGTGACGGTTCCCCGGCCGATCCGGCCGCGCTCGAGGTCCTTCCGCGTACCGACGACCCGATGGGTCGCGCCACGAACCGCCAGCTGGTGCGCCAGGCCTTCGAGACTCTGCCCGAACGCTGGCAGCAGGTGCTCTGGCACACCGAGATCGAGGGACGTTCGGCCGCGTCTTTGGCCCCGGCGCTGGGCAGTTCACCCAACGCCGTGGCCGCGCTGGCCTACCGTGCCCGCGAAGGACTCCGGCAGGCCTACCTCGCGGTCAACCTCGCTACCGAGGTCCAGCCGGAATGCCGCTCGTACGCGCCCAAGGTGGCCTCGTACGTCCGTGGCACCCTGTCCTCTCACGACACCCGCGAGATGAGCGCGCACCTCGCGCAGTGTGCCCACTGCCGCGAGCGACGCGACGAACTGCTCCTGCTGGTCTCGGACATCCGGGGCGTCCTGTGGCCCGCACTGCTGCTGCCGGCCTCGGCCGCGGCGACCGCTGCCGCGGCCGGTGCCGCCGGAGCGGCGGGCGGCGGCGTTCTGGCCTTCCTGTCGCCGTCGTCCTGGGGCCGGCGCGCGAAGCAGCTCGCCGCCACCGGGGCCGGCGTCGCCGCTGCCGGCATCCTCATCGCAACGGCGTATGTCGCCGTCAACAGCGACGAGCCGGACGACTCACCACAGGCGATTCCGAGCGAAACCTCCGAGACGAGCGAGCCGGACGAGCCCGGCGTCCCACCCGACGTCGAGCCGGACCCCGAACCCGACGAACCGTCGGCCCCGGACTCCGAGCCGGACCAGCCGGACGATCCCGACCAACCGGACGATCCCGACCAGCCGGACGGGTCCGGGCCCGACCAGTCCGAGCCCGACGAGCCGGACCAGCCGAGCGACCCGTCCGACGAGCCCACGCCTTCGCAGTCGCCGCCGGACGACCCCGACCCGAGCCCGTCCGACACGCCGACGCCCCCGCAGCCCCCGAACGACGAGCAACCGCCGAGCATCGACGCCCAGCCGCCGTCCAATCCGGTGGTCGTGGCCGGTAGTGGCGTGACGCTCACCGTCAGCATCTCGGGCAACCCGCCGCCGCAGTTGCAGTGGCAGTACGCCGACCCTGCTCCCGACACCTCGACCTCGACGGCGGTGTCGTCGCAGAAATCGCAGGAATCGCAGGTGCACTTCGCCGCGTGGTCGCCGGACTCGTTCCTGCAACCGGACTCCCTGCTACCGGAGTCGCTGCTGCCCACACCCAGCACCACGCCGTCGCCGACGAACACCCCGTCGCCGACGAACACGCCGACACCCACGGACACTCCGACACCCACGGGCACCCCGACACCGACGAACACGCCGACCCCGACGGCTTCGGTCACCCAGTCGCCCACGCCGTCGTCCAGCGCCACCAACGAGCCCACCAAGCCGCCCACGCCACCGGCGGAAAGCGACTGGGTCGACATCAAGGGCGCCACGTCGGCCACCCTGGTGATTCCGCGCGTCAAGCCCGAGGACGACGGTCGCGCTTACCGGGTCCTCGCCACGAACCCGGCGGGCACGGTCGCCACCAAGCCGGCCGTGGTCTCGGTCCGGTTCAAACCGGAGATCACCGTCCAGCCCGGCGACGTCGAGGTCGACGAGGGCGGCAAGGCCACCTTCACCGCTGAGGCCGTCGGCAAGCCCGAGCAGCTCACCGCGTCGTGGCAGGTCCGTAAGCCCGGCGGAGAGTGGACCGACACGAAGCGTTCGACCACCAAGGACGAGGGCTCCGGGACCAGTGCCGGCCCGTCCAAGCAGACGACCAGTACGTCGATCGAGATCAGCGACGTTCCGGCGAGCTACCACCGCTACGAGTACCGCGCGGTGTTCACCAACGAGACCGGCACCTCCACCAGCAAGCCGGCCAAGCTGCGCGTCCGGTTTGCGCCGCAGGTCACCGAGCATCCGGCCGACACCGAGGTCACCGACGGCGACGACGCCACCTTCACCGCCGTCGCCTCGGCCAATCCCAAGGCCGCCTGGCATTGGGAGAGCGCCCCGTCGCTCGACGGACCGTGGACCACCGTGCCCGGTAGCGAGGGCGGAACCGGCTCCGAGGCGTCGCTCACCGTCTCCGGCGTGGGCGTCGACGACAGCGGCGCGCTTTATCGAGCGGTGTTCACCAACGAACTCGGCACCGTCACCAGTGATCCGGCCGAGCTGAGCGTCGTGTTCGATGGCCGGCTCGAGATCGACCTCGACGGCAGCGAGACCGAGGGCGGTGTCAGGTGCGTCGGGCCCATTGGCGGTGAGTTGCGCGCTGGTGACTGCTCGTCGTCCGCTGCTCGCGGCTGGAACGTGCCCGGCGACGGGACCATCCGGTACGAGACCGCGGACACCTGCCTCGACGCCGTCGCGCCCCTGACCCCGGTCCAGCTGGCCCCCTGTGACGGTAGTTCGAGCCAGCAGTGGCGCGTCGATCCGTCGGCTGCGGGATTCCAGCGGATCGCCAGCGTCATGGTTCCCGGCCACGGTCTCGACGTCCAGCACGTCGACCCGGACGGCCAGCTGATCCTCTATCCCCTCCACGGCGGATTCAACCAGCTGTTCCGCTACGTTCCCTGAGGTCAGACGCCTAGCGAAAGTCGCTGCGAAATTTCTTGCTCGGCCGCGTCATAGCCGCCCCCTGTCCGTGTCTTGGTGATCAAAGGGACCTGATCCGACCCCGAGACACACGGGCGAAGGGGGAACTGGCCGCATGACTGCGTTGGCCGAGACGATGAACACGTACGCAGAGGATTGGTTCGACACACCCGACGCGTGGCGCGCTCACGCCGCATGCCGAGGCATGGACACCGACCTCTTCTACCCCGAAGGCCGTGGGCGAACGCTGCGCGCCCGCGAGCAGATGGCCAAGGACGTCTGTCTGGGCTGCCCCGTCGCCCGGCAATGCCGGGAGGCAGCGACGTCCCAGCCGGAGCGGTACGGCATCTGGGGCGGGCTCACCGAGGGTGAGCGCGGCTGGGCGCGCCGGTGAGCTGACTCCACTCCCCACGACTCGCGTGGCGCGTCCCGACCGGGGAACGGGCGCGCCACGCGGCACACTCCCGAGCATTGACAACATATTTCCTTCATGACAACATGTTTCCATGTTGCCTAGCACCGCACACGTCGTCCTCTACGACACACTCGCCGACTGGGAGATCGGGCATCTGCTCGTCGAACTTCGCACCGGGCGGTTCACCGGCACCCCGTGGAGCATCGTCACGGTCGCCGAGACCAGCGATCCCATCACGACCATGGGCGGCATCCGCATGCTGCCCGACATGCTGCTCGCCGATCTCGATCCGGCGGAGAGCGGCCTACTCGTCCTCGCCGGCGCCGAGACCTGGGACATGGGCGGCGGGCACGCCGTCGCCGCGACTGCTGCCCGATTCCTCGATGCCGGCGTCCCCGTCGCCGCCATCTGCGGCGCCACGGCCGGGCTCGCCCGGGCCGGGCTGCTCGACGACCGCCGTCATACCAGCGCAGCTGCCGAGTACCTCATGGCCACCGGCTACCGGGGTGCGCAGCACTACGTCGACGAACGGGCGGTCGTCGACGGCGACCTCGTCACCGCCGGGCCCGACTCCCCGGTCCAGTTCGCTCGCGCGACGCTGAGCCGGCTGGGACTGGCGCCGGAGTCGGTCCTCGAGGCGTACGAAGGCGTGTTCCACCGCGGCGACCCGAGCGCGTACCCCGCCTTGGTCCAGGCCTCCGGAGCAGCATGACCACCGAGGCGCCCACACCGGATCACGATGTTCCGCCTCGCGCGCAGTGGCCGCAGCCGCCACCGGAAACACCGGCGGGCGAGGCGATCACCGACATCGCGCTCACGACGTTCCGGCTCAATGCCCGGCTGATGGACGCCGCGCAGGAGATGGCCGCGGCCGGCGGCATCACCGCGGCCTGGTGGCAAGTCCTGGGCGGCGTGCTGGACCAGCCGCGAACTCTCGCCGACATCGGGCGAGTCATGGGGATGTCCCGCCAGGGGGTCCGGCGCGTCGCCGATCTGCTCGTCCAGCACGGGCTCGCCGAGTACACCCCTAACCCGGCACACCGCCGCGCCAAGCTGTTGACCTGCACCGAAGCGGGGTACTGGGCCATCCGGCGCATCGCGCTCGTGCAGCATCCGTGGGCTGATCGCATCGGCTCCCAGTTCGACCTCGACGACCTGCGCGCCGCGCTGGCCACCATGCAGCGCCTCGTCGCCGTCCTCGAAGCCGACGCGCCGGACTGACCGGCTGCGAGGACGTCGCGGCCCACGTACGGCCTATCTGTCCGCGCAGCCCACGCACACCGTCGTCCACGGGCGCAGCTCGAGGCGCTCCACCGGGATGCTCGCGTCGCAGCGTTCGCACACACCGAACGTGCCATCAGCCAGGCGCACCTGAGCGGCGCGGATCTCGATGAGGATGCGCTCGACCGTCGCCCGATGCACGGTGGCGGCAGTGACCTCGCCGCCCTCGGCCGGATCCAACTCGTCCAACTGTCGCTGGCGGCTGATCTCGGCGTCGTTCAGTTCCTTCTCGATGCGAGCCAGGGCATCGGCCGGAATCGTGGTGTGCGGTTTGCTTGCCTGAGGGTTCATGTCGGTCCTTGAGCGTGCGCCACCGTGGCGCATACCCGGCATGCGGGTGGCGCCACGTGTCCGATGTGCCGACGAGGGCACGGGGGAAAGTCGAGGTATTACCGGCTACCCGGCGGCGCGCGGTCGACGCTTCGGCGCAGGACGTCCAAGCCACGAATTCCCCGGGCGGTCTGCGCGAGCTCCAGCGCCAGCAGTGCCAATCCCGAGATGACATGGGCGGGCTCAGCCGGTGCCGGCCGCTCTACGTCCCATGTCGCAAACATCGACCAACCATAGCAACGAAGCTGGTACGCGGCTATTTTCGAGCGTCGGTACAACTGCTCAGCGCCAGCGCCCGGTCCTCGAGCAGACCATCGAGCACGAACTCACCACGTCGCGCGGCTCGGAACATGCCGAGGGCGCGACGGATGGTCCGGCCGGCCAGCTCGTGCCCAATCGACGAGCTGGCGGTCGAGTGCGTTCGCGACACGGCGGGCTCGATGACCAGCACCTGGCTGAGGGTGGAGCTTGGCCCGATCGGGGGTGTGGTCTGGTGCTGGTTCGGTCCGGCAGGGTCGTGGTTCAGGCGGCCATGGTCACCCCGGGGCGGTGGCCGGTGGCGAGGTCGGCGTCGCTCACGGTAGCCACCGCAGCCGCACACCCCGCTGACGAACAACGGATCGGTATACCCGAGTGGACCGGACCCTCTGCTACAGATCTGGCTACACCTGCCGACTTTAGGCGTCAGGACAGGCGATTCCGGAGCACCCACTGGACGCTCGACACGACGAGCTCCGCCAAACGACGAAGGCCCGGACCGTTTCGGTCCGGGCCTTCGTGGTGGTAGCGGGGGCAGGATTTGAACCTGCGACCTCTGGGTTATGAGCCCAGCGAGCTACCGAGCTGCTCCACCCCGCGTCGCACTGACAAGGATACGGGACAGTCGGCCGCACACCAAATCGGCGCAGGGGTCGAATCCGGACCGGCGAAATCTGCCGTGTCGATCACGAGCCGGCGGGCTGGCGAGCGATCCTGACACCTCGCGCGGTTCCCGCATCAAGGGCCGTCGCCGGCCAGTCGTGAAGATCGTCGTGGTTGAAATTGCCGCTATATCGCGCACTTCGGCGCACGACGATCTTCACGACTCCTCAGGACCGGCAACGGTTCACACAACGATCTTCACGACCGCTCGAGCCCCTTCACGACCGCTCGAGCCCCTTCACGACCGCTCGAGCCGCCCCGCGCGCATCGCCCGAACCGCTCCGCACGCACCGCCCGCACGACCGCCCGCGGCGGCTTCGGAGCCCCAAGCGCCGCGCACCCACGACGAAGACTGCTGCGCCACCAGGCACATGCCTGATGACGCAGCAGTGACCGTCGTGCTGCCGGGCCAGCGCCAGCCGCCACGCCGGCCCGGCTATACCGTCACGGTGCCGGCGCGGATTCGCCGGACAGCTGCTCGGCCCGCGCGAGGGCGTCCTCGAGCCGTTGGAGCGCCTCGCCGTAGTCGGCCCAGCGGCCGTCGGCCTGGGCGGCCTGGGCATCGGCCCATGCCTGCTGCGCGTCGGCAATGGCCTGGGCGAGGTCGCCCTCGGGCGGCGGCTGGTTGTCGTCGGGCGGGGTGGTCTCGTCGTCCGGTGGCGGCGTCTCGTCGTCGGGCGGAGTCTGTTCCTCCTCGCCCGGAGCGCCGTCTTCGTCGGGCGCGGCGTCGTCGTCGATGCCGCCCTCTTCTTCGGTCTCAGCACCGGATTCGCCCTGGAAGATCTGGTCCAGCGCGCCTTGCAGCGTGTCGTCGTACCCGATCTTGCCGCCGAACTGAACCAGAACACGGCGCAGCAACGGGTACGCCGCGTCACCGCTGGCTCGCACGACGTAGACCGGCTGGACATAGAGCAATCCGTTACCGACCGGGAGGGTCAGCAGGTTGCCGGGCCGGGTCTCGGCATCGCCCTGCCGCAACAGCGACAGCTCGGTGGCGACTTGAGGATCGGTCTCGAACGCGTTCGCGACCTGACCGGGACCGTCGATCTGCGTGTTGCTGGACACCCGCAGCGCCCGTATCTGCCCATAGTCGTCACTTCGCACGTCGGCGTTGACCGCCATGAACGAGATCAGGTTCTGCCGGTTCTTCGGCGTGTACGTGGTGGTCAGCGAGAAGTACGGCTGCTCCTGACCGGGCATTTGGATGCTGAGGTAGTACGGCGGCTGGTCGGTCTCGACCTCGCTGGTCGGATCGCTGGGCACGATCCACTGGTCCTGACCGCCGTAGAACGTGAACGGGTCGGTCACGTGGTACTCAGCCAGCAACTTGCGCTGCATCTTGAACAGGTCTTCGGGGTAGCGCAGGTGATCCATGAGGGGCTCGGGGATCTCCGAGCGCGCCACGACGGAGTCCGGGAAGGCACCCATCCACGCGCGCAGCACCGGGTCCTCCTCGTCCCACGCGTAGAGCGTCACCTCACCGGAGTAGGCGTCGACGGTGGCCTTCACGGAGTTGCGGACGTAGTTGACGAAGTCGTCAGGCTGAGCGGCCAGCGCCGGGCGCACCGTCCGCGAGTCACTGGTCGCCTCACTCAGCGACACCCGCTCGGCGTACGGCACCGAGTTGGAGGTCGTGTAGCCGTCCACGATCCACTTGACCCGCCCGTCGATCACCGCAGGGAACGGGTTGGAGTCGACGGTCAGCCACGGCGCCACCTTCGAGACGCGCTCGCGGGGATCACGGTCGTACAGCAGCTGCGACTCGGAGTTGAGCCGGTCGGACAGCAGGAAGTTCGCTTCCTGGAAGCGGGTGGCGTACAGCAGCCGGTTGAAGAACGAGCCGACCGGCACCCCGCCGTCTCCCTGGTAGGTGTTCAACCGCTCTCGGCCGGTCTCCGGGTCTTCGGGAACGTCGAACTCGACGGGATCGGTGCCCTCAGGCGCGCCGACGATGGAGTACTCCGGGGAGTTCTCGCCGAAGTAGATCCGCGGCTCGTACTCGCCCAGGATGCCTTCGGACGGGATGTCTTCCTCCGCCCACGCCGGCGACCCGTCGCTCTCGCGCGTGTTGCCGTACGCGGCGACCACACCGTACCCGTGCGTGTACACCGTGTGCTCGTTGATCCAGTTCTGCTGCTCGTCCGGGATACCGGCGGAGTTGAGCTCACGCGCGGCGATGACGATGTCACGCTGCTCGCCGTCGACCTCGTACCGGTCGACATCGAGCGGATCGTTGAAGCTGTAGAAACCACGGACCTGCTGCAACTGCTGGAACGCCGGCTGGATGACGCCTGGGTCCATCAGCCGGATACCGGGGATGGTCGCCGAGTCCTCCGCCAACTGCCCTTCACTGACCTGGGTGGTGGCGTCATAGTCGGGGATCTCGATGTCGTCGACGTCGTAGGCGTTGCGGGTCGCTTCGATGTTGCGCGAGATGTACTCCGACTCGCGGCTGGCTTCGCTCGGGTTGACCTGGAACTGCTGGACGAGCAGCGGCCACAGCCAACCCAGCAGGACGGCGGAGAGCACCAGGAGGCCGAGGCCGATGCCCGGCAGGGTCCAGTTGCGCTGCCAGACGTTGACGAAGAACAGGATGGCGCAGATCAGCGCCACGAACACCAGGATCATCTTCGCCGGCATGAGCGCATTGACGTCGGCGTAGCCGGCCCCGGTGAACCGGTCGTCGTTGGTTCCCTGGATGACCAGCTCGTACCGGTCGAGCCAGTACGCCACGGCCTTCAGCAGGATGAACACGCCGATCAGCACGGACAGGTGTGCTTGCGTGGCCGGACTGACCTTCTGCCCGGCGGTCTGCAGCCGGATGCCGCCGTAGACGTAGTGGGTGATGGCCGCGACCGCCATGCCGAGCACGACGACGGCGAAGCCGTAGCTGACGAGGAAGCGCCACCACGGGAAGTCGAACGTGAAGAACCCGATGTCGATGCCGAACTCGGGGTCGTCCTGGCCGAACTCGCCGCCGTTGCGCCATAGCAGGTAGTCGCGCCACCGCCCGGCCGCACTGGCGCCGGCCATGACGGCCAGCAGTCCCGCCGCCGCGGCCAACACCCACTTGCGTACCGGGTCGATCGCGTCGCGGTAGCGGTCGAGGCTTTGTTGTTCGACGCTCATCGGGCGGTACTGCGGGCGCAGCCGGTACGCCACGATGCCGTTGACGACCACCGAGATGGCCATGACCAGGCCGAACACGACGAACAGCGCCACTCTGGTGA
>JAJYTA010000073.1 GCA_021793295.1 Actinomycetes bacterium | reverse complement strand
CGACGACACCGTCCTAGTCCCCGCGCTGCCCAAGAGCCACCCGCTCCCGATCGACGTCCGCGACCCGCGCACCAGGGCGTTCGGGACCATCACGCCCGCGCACATGGACGCAGGAAAGCAGAGTCAACAGCTGCTGGCGGTGTCGGCCAGCATGCGCACCGCCCTGCTCGTCTACAGCGGGATCACCGTCAAGATGATGGTCGACAGCGATCTCGGCGCCCAGCTGACCTCGATGTTCATGGTGCAGTACGAGCCTGACGGCGTCGCGGGGGCGCACGACCACCCCTTCGAGGAGACCTATCTGATCCTCGAGGGCGCGACGGAGGCGACGTTCGACGGCGAGCGGTACCTGCTCGAGGCCGGCGACATCGCCTGGGCCGGCGTCGGGTGCGTGCACGCGTTCACCAACGCCGGTCAGGGCCGGGTGCGCTGGCTGGAGACGCAGGCTCCGCAGCCACCGCCCCGGTACTCCTACCGTTTCGCCCGGGACTGGGACTACCTGCGTCAGCAACTCGAACGCTCCGAGGAGGGCACCTGACATGGCGGATCCGAGAAGCGTGGTCGTGATCGGCGGGACGTCCGGGATCGGCCTGGAATTGGCCCGGCACTTCACCGAGAACGGCGACGATGTGGTGCTGACCGGCCGCGACCCCGGACGAGCGGCGGCTGTGGCGAAGGAACTCGACGGCTCGGCCCGCGGGGTCGGGCTCGACCTGACGCACCTGGACGCCATCGGTCCGGCGCTGACCGACGTGGGCTCCGTCGACAGTCTCGTCCTGGCGGCCGTGGACCGCGACGAGAACACGGCACGCGAGTACACCACCGCTTCCGCGCTCCGACTCACCACGCTCAAACTGGTCGGCTACACCGAGGTGGTGCACGTGCTGCTGCCGCGGATGACCGCCGACGCCGCCGTCGTCGTGTTCGGTGGACTGGCCAAGGACCGGCCGTACCCGGGCTCGACCACGGTGTCGACGGTGAACGGCGGGGTCATGGGCATGGTCCACACCCTGGCCGTCGAGCTGGCGCCGATCCGGGTGAATGCGATCCATCCGGCCATCGTCGGCGACAGCCCGTACTGGAGCCGCAAGCCGCCGGAAGCCCTCGAAGCGTTGCGGTCGCGTACGCCCACCGGGCGGCTCGCCACCATGGCCGACGTGGTGGACGCGGTCGCGTTCCTCCTGCGCAACCCATCGGTGAATGGCGTGAACCTCAACGTCGACGGCGGCTGGCTCCTACGGTGAGCGACCAGGCCCGCTCCCCCGGTCTGCCCCGGATCGCCGTCGTCGGAACGGGCCGGATGGGGACGGCGATGGTCACCCGGCTGTCCGCGGCAGGCGCACGCCCCATCGTCTACAACCGCACCCGGTCCAAGGCCGAAGCGCTGGCCGACCTGGATGGTGTCTCGGTGGCCGACACCCCACGGGAGGCCGCCGGCGCGGAGATCGTCGTCGTGTCACTCGGTGACGACGCCGCCCTGCTCGCGACGTACCAGGGCGGCGACGGGCTCGTCTCCGGGCTGCGGAGCGGCAGCGTGATCGTCGACACGAGCACCGTCGACCCGCAGACCGTGCTGGCGCTGAGTCCGCAGGTCGAGGCCGCCGGCGGACGGCTGCTCGATGCCCCGGTGTCAGGGAGCGTGCCGCTGGTCGAGAAAGGCGAGCTGACGTTCATGGTCGGCGGCGACGCGGGGACCCTCGATCGGGTCCGGCCGGTCCTGGAGGTCCTCGGCCGGCATGTCTTCCACGTCGGCGGCCAGGGCGCCGGGGCGGTGATGAAGCTGGCCGTGAACACCGTCGTGATGGCGCTCAATCAGACGCTGTCGGAGGCACTCGTGCTGGCCGAGCGCGCAGGAGTCGAACGTTCCACGGCCTACGACGTGCTCGCCGCCAGCGCAGTGGGCGCGCCGTTCGTCCAGTACAAGCGACCCGCCTTCGAGCATCCCGATCAGACACCCGTGGCGTTCAGCCTGGACCTCGTCGCGAAGGATCTCGACCTCATCGTGCAACTGGCCGACCGGCTCGGCGTGCCGATGCACCAGGCGGTCGCCAACCGTCGCGTGGCCCGAGCCGCCATCGAGGCCGGCCTTGGCGCGAAGGACATGAGCGCCGTCGCCGGCTTTCTCGCGACCGACCAGGCGCGTCGCTGATCACGCCCCGACCAGTCAGTGTCGCCCGAGCCGGCGCTTCCAGGCGGCCGCCTCCTGCGCCCGCAACCGCGCGTCCGCCCTGCGGGCGTGGAACTCCGCCTCGCGGCCGAGCTTGCGCCAGCGGGTCACGCGCTGCTCGTCGAGTTCGCCGTCGGCCACCGCCGCGCGCACCGCACAGCCAGGCTCGGTCTCGTGCGCGCAGTCCCGGAACCGGCACTGCTCCGCCAGCTCCTCGATTTCGGGAAACGTAGTGGCCACGGCGGCGTCGTCGGCGACGATCCCGATGGAGCGCAAGCCCGGGGTGTCGATCACCACACCCCGGCCGGGAACGACGATCAACTGCCGGTGTGTCGTGACGTGGCGTCCCTTGCCGTCGCGCTCCCGGGTCGCGCCGGTCGCCACCATCGGAGTTCTGGCGACGAGGTTGGTGAGCGTGGACTTGCCGGCGCCCGACGGCCCCAGCAGAGCCAGCGTCCGCCCCGGGGCCAGCTGGGCGAAAAACGCCTCGACGCCGTCGCCGGTCGCAGCGCTCACGGCCAGCACGTCCACCCCTGGTGCCACCGCGGCGACCTCCGCGCGCATGCCGTCGGGGTCCGGCACGAGGTCGGATTTGGTCAGGATCACCAGCGGGCGGGCTCCGCTGGCCCAGGCGAGAACGAGCAGCCGCTCGATCCGGCCCAGGTCAGGGTCGGGGTCCAGGTGTTCGACGATCACCACGCGGTCGACATTGGCGACGACGACCTGGCCGTGTGACGTGGTCCCCGCGCTGTCGCGGACGATCGCGGTGCGGCGCTCGAGGACGGCGTCCAGGGTGACTCGGCCGTCCGGCCAGTCGCGGACCACGCACCAGTCGCCGACGGCGGGCATGGCCGAGCGGTCGGCGGCGCCCGCGCGCAGAACGTCGCCGCCGTACGTGGCCCGGATGGCGCCGGCGGCTCCGGCGAGATCCGCGCCGCCGCGGTCGATTCGGCAGACTCGGGCGGGCTGGTGCGAGCGTTCGTAGGGCGCGAAGGTCTCGGCGGTCTCCGGCGTCCAGCCGAGATCGAGCAAGCGATCGGGACATCGGTGCTGCGAGAAGTCGGACATGATGAGGCCCTTTCGGATAGCGAGGCCTCACGGAAAGCTCAGTGGCGTGCCGGCCTCGACGTGGATGAGAGCATGAACAACACGGTCACCGTCATGGCCGCTCACCTCCTCAAAGTTCCTACAGCGCGCTGCTCAGCTCACCGTAGAGCCAGCCCGTCCCGCGGTGCCACCAAATTTCGGCGTCTGCTCACCGCCCGGCGCCTGGCCCCGGTCATCTCGTCATCCGATCATTCCCGCCGTACGGTGAAACGATGGCAGCCACGCACGAGGTGACCAACCAGCCGCCCCCGCTGGCCGGCTACGACGTGTTCGCCGCCGACGCCGCTCTGGTCGAGGCGTACGACCGCTATGGGTCCGGTGACGACCGCGCCGAGCTTCATCGCCTCGGTCGGCTGGCCGGATCCGCCGAAGCCCAGCGGTGGGCCCGCGACGCCGACACCCATCCTCCCGTCCTCCGCACGCACGACCGCTACGGCCACCGCACCGACGAGGTCGAATTCCACCCGGCGTGGCACCAGTTGATGGGCACCGCCGTCGAGCACGGGATGCACGGTCGGCCGTGGGGTGACCCCAAGCCGGGCGCCCACGCCACGCGCGCTGCCCGGTTCCTGGTCTGGAGCCAGCTCGAGTCAGCACATCTGTGCCCGATCTCGATGACCTACGCCGCGGTCCCCGCGCTGCGCTCCGACCCGGCCATCGCTGCCGACTGGGAGCCGCGACTGGCCGCTGGGCCGTATGACCCGGGCTTGCGCGTGCCGCGTACCAAGACCAGTTCGCTCGCCGGTATGGCCATGACGGAGAAGCAGGGCGGATCGGACGTGCGAGCCAACACCACGCGCGCCGAACCGGCCGGATCAGGGTGGTACCGGCTGACCGGGCACAAGTGGTTCTGTTCGGCTCCCATGAACGACGTGTTCTTGATGCTCGCCCAAGCACCGGACGGGCTGACCTGCTTCGTCGTTCCGCGGATCCTCGACGACGGCACCCGCAACCCGTTCGCGATCCAGCGGCTGAAGGACAAGCTCGGCAACCGGGCCAACGCATCGGCGGAGATCGAACTGGACGCCACGTACGGGCAACGCCTCGGCCCCGAAGGCCGCGGCGTGGCCACGATCATCGACATGGTCGCCGCGACCCGGCTGGACTGCGTCCTCGGCTCAGCCGCGCTCATGCGCCGTGCGGTGGCCGAAGCCACGTGGCACGCCGCGCACCGTCGTGCGTTCGGCGCCCGGTTGGCCGACTCGGCGCTGATGCGCAACGTCCTGGCCGACATGGCGGTCGAGGCCGAGGCGGCGACCACGCTCGCCATGCGTCTGGCTGCCTCCGTCGACGCCGCCGACGACCCGCACGAGCAGGCCCTGCGCCGCATCGCCTTGCCGCTGGCGAAGTACTGGGTGTGCAAGCGAACCCCCACCGTGGTCGCCGAAGCGCTGGAATGCCTCGGCGGTAACGGCTACATCGAGGACAGCGACCTGCCCAGGCTCTACCGCGAAGCGCCGCTGAACTCCATCTGGGAGGGCGCGGGAAACATCCAGGCCCTCGACTTGCTGCGGGTGCTGGCCCGCGAGCCCGACGCCGTGGCGGCGTGGCGGATGGAAGTCGAGGCCGCCAAGGGCCAGAACCGTCACTTCGACGACACGTTGAACGACACCCTCGCGCTGCTGGCCGAGACAGCTACGTCACCGGAGTCCGCGACCGGGCACAGCCGTCTGCTGGCCGAGCGCATGGCTACACTCTTGCAGGCCAGCCTGGTGGTGCGGTTCGCACCGAGCGCCGTCGCGGACGCGTTGTGCGCCGGTCGCCTCGGCAGCCTCGCCGGAACGTTCGGCACGTTGCCGTCCGGCGTCGACACCGTGGCGGTGCTGGCGCGAGCCACCCCCGCAGTGGAGAGCGCGGAGAGGATGGACACGTGATCTGTGTCGCTTGCCGGGAGGCTCGGCACGACGAATGCCCTGCGCACGAGAAAGGCCGCTCGTGGTGCGACTGCCAGCACCGAACCGGTGATCAGCCGGCCGAGCCGGCCACCGGCCATGCCTCTGAATGATCGGTCACCGCGACGCCATCGCCGCAGCCTTCGGTCCTCGATCTGAGACGACTACGTCCGGATCGTGGACCGAAGGTTCGTCTTGCGGGGTGGCTCATGACAACATCTCCGACATGCTGTCCGTATCGCTCCTGCTGCTGGTGAGTCGACGTCACGTCGACTACGGCCGCATGGACAGCATGCTGTGTCGGGCGCACTGACCGCCACCGGTTGTTGATTCAAGCCGGGCGCGCGACGCGCCGACACACCAGGTCACCGTCGATCTGATCGCATCGGACGGACGTGCGTCCCCTTCTCCAACGAGGACACGCTGTCCATGTCAGCTACCCAGCCAGCAACGCCACCAGCCGCCAATCCGGCCACCAGACCAGCCACCACCACCCGGCAAGCCCGCAGCCGCGGCCCTCGCGGGCAGGGCCAATGGGCGCTCGGCCACCTCGAGCCGCTCAATGCCAACGAACGGACGAAGAAGGACGACGACGGCCTCAACGTCCGCGCCCGGATCGAGAACGTCTACAGCAAGACCGGCTTCGCCGGCATCGACCCCCAGGACCTGCGCGGGCGGTTCCGCTGGTGGGGCCTGTACACCCAGCGCCGTCCCGGCATCCCCGGCGGCAAGACCGCCGTTCTCGAGCCGCACGAGCTCGACGACGAGTACTTCATGCTCCGGGTGCGCATCGACGGCGGCGCGCTCAGCGTCGACCAGCTCCGGGTGATCGCCGAGATCTCCACGACCTATGCGCGCGACACCGCCGACGTCACCGACCGGCAGAACATCCAGCTGCACTGGGTGCGCATCGAGGACATGCCAGCCATCTGGAGCAAGCTCGAAGCGGTGGGGTTGTCCACGACCGAAGCCTGCGGTGACACCCCGCGCGTGATCCTGGGCTCCCCCGTGGCCGGCATCGCGGCGGACGAGGTGATCGACCCCACGTGGGCGATCAACGAGATCAGCCGCCGCTACGTCGGCTCGCCGGAGTTCTCCAACCTGCCGCGCAAGTACAAGTCGGCCCTGAGCGGGCTGCCCGACATCGTGCACGAATCCAACGACGTCGCGTTCGTCGGCGTCGACCACCCGGAACACGGCCCCGGCTTCGACGTGTGGGTAGGCGGCGGGCTCTCGACCAATCCCAAACTCGCGGTGCGACTGGGAGCTTGGGTTCCGCTGGAGGAGGTTCCCGAGGTCTGGGCGGGTGTCACCGGCATCTTCCGCGATTACGGCTACCGGCGGTTGCGCAACCGGGCTCGACTGAAGTTCCTGGTGGACGACTGGGGCCCGGAGAAGTTCCGGGAGGTCCTCGAATCGCCGGAATACCTGGGCCGCAGACTGCTCGACGGCCCGGAAGTCCCGCCGACCGCGCAACCGTACGATCACATCGGCGTTCACGAGCAGAAGGACGGCCGGTACTACGTCGGTGTGGCACCGACAGTCGGCCGGGTGTCCGGCACGGTGCTGAGCAAGCTGGCCGATGCGGTCGAGGCAGCCGGCTCGTCCCGGATCCGCACCACACCGCACCAGAAGCTCGTCGTCCTCGACGTCGAGGCCGAGGCGGTCGAGCCGTTGATCGAGCAGCTCAACGGCATCGGACTGCAGGCACGTCCCAGCGTCTTCCGCCGGCACACCATGGCCTGCACCGGCATCGAGTACTGCAAGCTCGCCATCGTCGAGACGAAGGGGCTCGCGGCGAAGACCGTGGCCGCGCTGGAGTCCCGCCTCGCCGACGTCGACGGCCAGCTCGACGTGCCCATCACCTTGAACGTCAACGGCTGCCCGAACTCGTGCGCTCGCATCCAGGTCGCCGACATCGGCTTGAAGGGGCAGATCGTCAAGGGCGAGGAGGGCTTCCAGGTGCACCTCGGCGGCGGGCTCGGACTCGACGCCGGATTCGGGCGCAAGCTGCGCGGCCACAAGGTGACCGCGGACGAACTGCCTGACTACGTCGAACGGTTGGTCCGTCGATTCCTCGACCAGCGCCAGGCCGGCGAGCGGTTCGCCCAGTGGGTGGCCCGGGCCGACGACGAGGACCTGCGATGAGGCGGCGGTCATGAGTGAGACCAGAGCCGCCATCATGCACTGCCCGTTCTGCGCTGAAGAGGACCTGTTCCCCACCGAGCAGGGTGGCTGGGAGTGCCGGTCCTGCTTACGCGTGTTCTCGGTGAAATTGCTCGGCTTGTCGGCTCGTAGGAGCGCAGGATGACCATTGCACCGACCAATGACCTCGAAGCGCTGGCCGCCGATGCCGCGCGAAACCTCGAAACCGCCGGAGCCGACGAGATCGTCCGGTGGGCGCACGAGACGTTCGGCGAGCGGTTCGCCGTGACCGCCTCGATGGCCGACGGCGTGTTGTCCCACGTCGCCTCGCGGGCTGTCCCGGGAATCAAGGTGCTGTTTCTCGACACCGGATACCACTTCCCCGAGACCATCGGCACCAGGGACGCGATCGCCGCCGCGTACGACATCGACGTCGAGACCATCACGCACCCGCTTCGCGTGCCCGAGCACGAGGCCGAGTTCGGCCAGCTCTACAAGATCGACGCAGACTTGTGCTGCTCGATCCGTAAAGTCTGGCCGCTGGACCGGGCGCTGCGGCCCTACGACGCCTGGGCCGGCGGGGTCCGTCGGGCCGAATCGCCCACGCGCGCCGACACGCCGGTGGTCTTCTGGGACCCCAAGCGCGGCAAGGTGAAGGTCAATCCGCTGGCCACGTGGAGTGACGAGCACGTCGACGACTACGTTCGCCGCCACGGCATCCTGGTGAATCCGCTGCGCCAGGTCGGTTACCTGTCGATCGGCTGCGAGCCGTGCACCCGGCCGGTGGCGCCCGGGGCCGATCCGCGCTCCGGACGGTGGGCCGGTACCTCGAAGACCGAGTGCGGGATCAACTGATGACCGCCCCCGAGCCGGTGATCGTTGGCGCCGAATGGTTGCCAGGGCAGCCAGAAAGCGCCAACGATCACGGAGAGGCGGACGGCCGCTATCCGCTGCTGCTCGACGTTTCGGGCAAGCCCGTGGTGCTGGTCGGTGGCGGGCCGGTTGCCGCACGCCGGGCGCATGCGCTGGTCGAGGCCGGAGCCGACCTGCACGTCGTGGCACCCTACGTCTGCGAACCGCTGGCCGAGCTGATCGCGGCCGGACGGGCGCGGTGGTCGCCGCGCGACTACGCCGCCGGCGATCTCGATGGTGCGTGGCTCGTGCACACGGCGACCGGCGAGCACCATGTGGACTCCGCGGTCGCCGCCGCAGCCGAGGCCCTGCGTGTGTGGTGTGTGCGCGCCGATGACGCCGACGCCTCGGCAGCCTGGACGCCGGCTGTCGCCCGAGTCGGCGACGTGCTGGTGGCCGTCAGCGGCGGCGGAGATCCGCGGCGCGCGGTGCGGCTGCGCAACGCCGTGCAGACAGCGCTGGAGACCGGCGGGTTGCCGCTGCGTGCTGCCCGCCCCGCCACCGCCGGCTCGGTCGCGCTGATCGGCGGCGGCCCGGGTGATACCGGCCTGATCACGACCCGCGGACGGCGGTTGCTCGCCGAGGCCGACGTGGTGGTGGTCGACCGCTTGGCTCCTCGAGCCCTGCTCGACGAGCTCGACGACGACGTGCAGGTGATCGACGTCGGCAAGACGCCCGGCCACCATCCCGTGCCGCAGGAGGAGATCAACCGCCTGCTCGTCGAGCACGCGACCGCGGGTCGTCGAGTCGCCCGGCTCAAAGGCGGCGACCCGTTCGTCCTCGGCCGCGGCGGCGAAGAAGCCGCAGCCTGCCGCGAAGCGGGTGTGCCCGTCGAGGTGGTTCCCGGTGTCACCAGCGCCGTCGCGGTGCCCGCCGCCGCAGGCATACCCGTCACGCATCGGGGCCTGGCCAAACAGTTCACCGTCGTCTCCGGACACGAAGGTCTCGACTGGGCCAACCTGGCCGGAACCGAAGGCACGCTGGTCTTCCTCATGGGCGTCAGTTCGCTCGCCGACACGTCCGCGCAGCTGATCAGCCACGGCATGGACCCCGACACGCCGGCGGCGGTGGTGGAGGACGGCTTCGGCGCGAACCAGCGGGTCACCGCGGCTGCCCTGGCCGACATCGCCGCTCGTGCCGCCGAGGTGGGTGCGCGGGCACCCGCGGTGATCGTCGTCGGCGACGTCGCCGCGTACGCCACACCGTGATCCAGCCGTGACTTCACCGGCGCGACGCGCAGATCAGCGCGCCCGCGAAAAGGGCTGAACCGGCAGGTAGACACGCCCTTCCGGCGGAAAAATCGGGAGCCGAAGGTCCCTTGACGTGATGAAGATCACGGGAGCAGACTGGTTGCGTAATACAAAACCGTTGTTGACAGCGCAACCCGCTCCGCATCCAGTCTGCCAGCTGTCTGCGCCCATCTCTCCGTCTAGGAGGCGCCATGTCCGACGTCCTCGACTCGCCTGCCCCAGCTACCCCGACGTCGTCCGCGCCGCGGGCGAGTGTCGTGCCGAATCCGCAGGTCATGTTGTATACGCGACTGCGGAAGTCGCCGTATTTCTGGAAGTCACGCGAGCATGGCGTGGCGATGTACAGCGTGTACAACCACACGTACCACCCGCGGCACTACGGCGATCCGGTCGCGGAGTACTGGGCTTTGCTCGAGGGCGTCACGCTGTGGGACGTGGGTGTCGAGCGCCAGATCGAGATCAGCGGACCCGACGCGTTCAACTTCACGAACATGCTGGTCCCCCGCGACCTGAACCAGTGCGCGGTAGGCCAGTGCAAGTACGTGTTCATCACCGCGCCCGACGGCGGCATCATCAACGATCCGGTGCTCCTCCGGATCGAGGAGAACCGGTTCTGGCTCTCCCTCGCCGACAGCGACGTCGGGCTGTGGGCGCTCGCGCTCGCCCACGCCGGCGGCTGGAACGTCGACGTCCGTGAGGTCGACGTCGCCCCGATCCAGATCCAGGGGCCGAAGTCCAAGGACGTGATGCTCGACCTGTTCGGCGAGTCCATCCTCGAGGTGCCGTACTACTACCTGCGCCATTACACGCTCGACGGGATGGAGGTCGTCGTCAGCCGCACCGGCTACACCGCCGAGCTCGGCTACGAGATCTACCTCACCAACGCCGTACGTGACGCCGGCAGATTGTGGGACGCGGTCTGGCAGGCCGGCCAGCCGCACGGGTTGCGCCCGATCGGGCCGAGCCACATCCGCCGCATCGAGGCGGGCATGCTCGCCTACGGCTGCGACATCACGCTCGACACCAACCCGATGGAAGTCGGTTACGACTACCGCTGGATGGTCGACCTCGACCAGGAGGCCGACTTCATCGGCAAAGACGCGCTACGCCGGGTACGCGACGAAGGCATCTCCCGCCTCATGGTCGGCCTCGAGATCGACGGCGCGCCGTTGGGCAGCTACAACGACGGCTCGATGATCGACACCTTCCCGGTCCACACCGCTGCTGGCACCAATGTCGGGTCGGTGACCAGCGCCTGCTGGTCCCCGCGGCTCGAGCGCAACATCGGGCTGGCCATGGTGCCGATCGGTGACAGCGTGACCGGGACCAACGTCACCGTCGAGACACCCACCGGGCCGAGGTCGGCGGTCGTCGTCGACAAGCCGTTCATCGATCCGCTCAAGGAGACACCCAAGGCCTGAGGCCGGCGGCGACGGAGAGGTGAGTGCCGTGAGCCTCAGCATTCCGAGGACGAGAGCCCGGGCTCGGGCGCGGCGCAGCGCCTTGCCCCTGCCCGGGGAGCCCCGGTACGAGGTCCTTCCGCTGCCGGGTGTGCTCGATGCCGTCGAAGACCTGCCCGCCGGCGCGGTCGTCACGGTGACGTCGTCGCCACGCCGTGGCGTCGAAGCCACCATCGAGCTCGCCGAGGACCTGGCGGCCAGGGGGTTCCGTGCCGTCCCCCATCTGGCCGCCCGGCAGATCACCGATGACGGCGAGTTGGCGAACTTCATCGCCCGCCTCGACGTCGCAGGCGTTCGGGACGTCTTCGTCGTCGGCGGCGATGCCACCGAACCGACGGGACAGTTCGCCAGTGGGCTCGACCTGCTGCGTGTCATGGCCGCGATCGGGCATCCGTTCGAGCACGTGGGTGTCCCCTCCTACCCGGAGGGGCACCCGCTCATCGATGACGACACGTTGTGGGCCGCGTTGACGGCCAAACAGCGCTACGCCACGTACACCGTCACCCAGATGTGCTTCGACGCCGCGACCGTGTGCCGATTCATCGCCGAAGCACGACGGCGCGGCATCACCCTTCCGGTCGTGGCCGGGGTTCCCGGCGTCGTCGACACCGCCAAGCTGCTGCGGGTCAGTCTCCGGATCGGCATCGGTGACTCCGTGCGCTTCATCCGCGGCAACCGCTCGGCGCTGACCCGCCTGCTGCACCCCGGCGGCTACCGCCCCGACAGCCTCGTACGCGACCTGAGCGCACGCGCCATCGCCGGACGCTGCGACCTGGTCGGGCTGCATGTGTACACGTTCAACCATGTCGGGCCGAGCGTGCAGCGCCTGGCGCGCTCCCCCATCCACGAAACAGAGGTGGCCGAATGCCCATCCCCTCGGACATCGAGATCTCGCGCAACGCCGTCCTCAAACCACTGACCGACGTCGCCGCCGGCCTCGGCATCGGCGAACACCTGCTGGAGCCGTACGGCCGCGCCGCGGCGAAGATCTCACTCGATGCCATCGCCGAACTGGGCGAGCGTCCGAAGGGCAAGTACGTCGTCGTCACCGCCATCACGCCAACCCCGCTCGGTGAAGGCAAGACGACGACGACCGTCGGGATCGGGCAGGCCTTCGGCCAGCTGAACCGTTCGGGCATCGTCGCGATCCGCCAACCGTCGATGGGACCGACGTTCGGGATCAAGGGCGGCGCCGCCGGCGGAGGGTTCGCGCAGGTGGCTCCGATGGAGGCACTCAATCTGCACCTGACCGGTGACATGCACGCCGTCACCGCCGCGCACAACCTGCTGGCCGCGATGGTCGACAACCATCTGCACAAGGGCAACGCGCTCGGCCTCGATCCGCACGCCATCACCTGGCGCCGGGTGCTCGACGTGAATGATCGTGAGCTGCGCAGCATCGTCACCGGCCTCGGTGGCCGCATGGACGGCACACCCCGCCAGTCCGGGTTCGACATCACCGCGGCCAGCGAGGTCATGGCCGTGCTCGCCTTGTGTACGTCGTTGCGCGACCTCAGAGCCCGCCTCGGCCGGATCGTCGTCGGCTACGACCACGACGGCGCCCCGGTGACCGCCGAGATGCTCAAGGCTGCAGGCGCGATGTGCGTGATCCTGCGCGACGCCATCAAGCCCAACCTCATGCAGACCGTCGAGCAGACTCCGGTCCTGGTGCATTGCGGCCCGTTCGGCAACATCGCCCACGGCAACTCCTCGATCGTGGCCGATCAGGTCGGCATCAGGGCCGCTGACTACCTCGTCACCGAGGCCGGTTTCGGCGCCGACATGGGGGCCGAACGCTTCTTCAACATCAAGTGCCGCACCTCCGGGCTCACCCCGGACGCGGCAGTCATCGTCGCCACCGTCCGTGCGCTCAAGGCGCACTCCGGCAAGTACCGCGTCACCGCCGGGCGTCCGCTGCCCGACGAGATGCTCGAGGAGAACCCCGACGACGTGCTGGCCGGTGCGGAGAACCTGCGGCGCCAGATCGCCATCGTCCGCCGGCACGGCGTCACGCCCGTGGTCGCAGTGAACTCCTTCCCTTCCGACTACGCGAGCGAGCGTCGCGCCATCTTGGACGTCGCCACCGCCGAAGGCGTCCGCGCCGCCGTGAGCACCCACTTCGCCGAAGGCGGGAAGGGCGCGGTCGAACTGGCCGAGGCAGTCATCGACGCGTGCGAAGCGCCGTCGCAGTTCCGCCTGCTCTACCCGGACGAGCTCTCGCTCGTCGGCAAGATCGAAACCGTCGCACGCGAGGTCTACGGGGCTGATGGCATCGATCTGTCACCGGAAGCCGCCCGCCAATTGAACACCTATGAACGCGCCGGGTTCGGCTCGTTACCGGTATGTATCGCCAAGACGCATCTGTCCCTGTCGGCGGACCCCGCCCTCAAGGGTGCCCCGACAGGCTGGCGATTGCCCGTGCGAGAGGTGCGTGCCTCGGCCGGGGCCGGGTTCGTCTACCCGATCTGCGGCGACATGCGCACCATGCCGGGCCTGTCGTCATCGCCGGCGGCCGAGCGCATCGACATCGACGACGCCGGAGAGGTGGTCGGCCTGTCATGAGCGCACCGGGATGGCAACGCGGTGACTATCTCGACCGGCCGCTGCGTGATCTCCTCGACGACGCCGCCGGGCACGACCCGCTGCCGGCGGCCGGGTCGATCGCAGCTGCCACGGCGGCGCTGGCTGCGGCGCTCACGGTCAAGGTCGCTCGCCGCAGTGCCGCGCACCGGCCGGATACCGACGATCTGGTCGCGCACGGCGAGAAGCTGCTCGCCCGGTTGAGCCTGCAGATCAGCGCGGACCCACCGGCCTACGCCGCGTACCTGCGTGACCGGAGCCCGCAGGCGCTACGCGCAGCGTCGTCGGCACCGGCCGAAGTCGCCAAGGCCGGCGCCGAGGTCGCCACGCTGGCCGGTGACCTCGCCGCCACCGGCAACCCCGCCCTGGCCTATGACGCAGCCGCCGCCCAACGCCTGGCCACCGCCGCCACGACCGTCGCAGAGTCCCTGATCGCCGCCAACGACCCTCGGGAGGACTCATGAGCAGCCTGCCGCAACGAGCCGACGTCGTCGTCATCGGCGCAGGAATCGTCGGCAACTCCATCGTCCATCACCTCGCCGACCGCGGGTGGCGCAACATCGTGCTGCTCGACAAGGGACCGCTGCCCGACCCGGGCGGGTCGACCGGGCATGCGTCGAACTTCATCTTCCCGGTGGATCACTCCAAGGAGATCACCGCGCTCACGCTGGACTCGATGCGCCAGTACGAGAAGTTCGGCACGCTGACCACGTGCGGCGGCATCGAGATCGCTCGCACCGAGGACCGAGTGCAGGAGTTGCGACGCCGGATGTCCTCGGCCACGTCGTGGGGCATCCCGTCGGAGCTGATATCGCCGCAGCAGGTCGGCGAGCTGATGCCGTTCCTCGACACGCGGCTGGTCCGGGCCGGCTTCTGGACCCCGTCGGCTGCCGTCGTGGATCCGCTGCAGACCGGTGTCTTGATGCGCCAGCACGCCCACGAGCTGGGTGCGCTGACGGTCTCGGCCAGTACCGAGGTCCTGGGCATCGACACGACGCCAGGCCGCCCCCGGCCGGTGGTGGCGCGAGTGCGTACCGACCGTGGTGACATCGAGACCGACCACGTCGTCGTGGCCTGTGGTGTGTGGAGTCCGCGCATCGCCCGGATGGCCGGCGCCCGCATCCCACTGACCCCGGCGGTGCACCAGATGATCGACGTCGGACCGATCCCCGAACTGGCCGCGACCGGGCAGGAGATCGCCTACCCGATCGTGCGCGACATGGACCCGCTGATGTACGAGCGGCAAAGCGGTGCCGACCTGGAAATCGGCTCCTACGCCCACCGGCCGATCCTGCACGATCCCGACGACATCCCGTCGATCGAAGCCTCCGCGCTGTCTCCGACCCAGTTGCCGTTCACGCAGGAGGACTTCGACCCGCAGATGGCGACCGCGCTGGAGTTGTTCGCGCCGATCCTCGACCGCGAGGACGTCGGGGTGCGCCACGCCATCAACGGCCTGCTGTCGATCACCCCCGACGCAGGTCCGCTACTCGGCGAGACGCCGGAGGTCCAGGGGTTGTGGTCGGCGGCCGCGGTGTGGATCAAGGAGGGCCCGGGCGTGGGCCGGATGATCGCCGAATGGATGACGCACGGGTCCTCGGAGATCGACCTACACGGTGCCGACATCACCCGCTTCTACCCCCACCAGCGGACGCGTTCCCACGTGCTCGCGCGGGCCAACGAAGGGTTCAACAAAACCTACGGGATCGTGCACCCGCGCGAGCAGTGGGCGTCGTCGCGCCCGCAGCGTCGTTCTCCCTTCTACGAACGTGAGCAGGAACTGGGCGCCCAGTTCTTCGAGGCCGGCGGCTGGGAGCGTCCGCAGTGGTACGAGTCGAACCGGCCCCTGTTGGAGGAGATGGCCGAGAACGCGCCGGCGCCGGAGATGCTCACCGACCGCCCGTACGAGTGGGACCGACGCTGGTGGTCGCCGATCACCAACGCCGAGCACCTGGCCATGCGCCAACGCGTCGCCATGATCGACCTCAGCGCGTTCGCTCAGTTCGAGGTGGTCGGCCCGGGCGCGCTGGATTACCTGGAGACGATGGCCGTCGCTCGGATCGACCGGCCCACCGGTCGGATGATCTACACCCCGGTGCTCGCGCCCAACGGCGGGTTCCGCAGTGACCTGACCATCGTCCGCCTCGGCGACGACGAATTCCGCATCATCACCGGCGGTGCTGACGGCGCGCGCGACCTCGCCTGGTTCACCGCGCACCTGCCCGGTGACGCATCGGTGACACTCACTGACATCACATCCGCGACGTGCACGGTCGGGCTGTGGGGGCCGCGCGCCCGCGACGTGCTGGCCGCGGTCACCGAAGAGGACGTCAGCAACGACGCGTTCGCCTTCGGCACGGTCCGGCCGATCACCGTCGACACCATCCCGGTCCTGGCCGCCCGGATCTCCTACGTCGGCGACCTCGGATGGGAACTGCACGCCCCGGCCGAGCTCGGCCGCCGGCTGTGGGACGTGATCGAGGAAGCCGGCCGCCCGCACGGCATCGTGCCGGCCGGCATCGGTGTCTACGGCACCACGGGCCGGCTCGAGAAGGGCTACCGGCTGATGGGAGCCGAGCTCGAGGTCGAGTACGACCCCGTCGAAGCCGGTCTGGCGCTGCCGAAGGTCAAGGATCACGACTTCATCGGGCGCGAAGCCTACGTTCGTGCCCGCGGGCACGAACCGGCTGCGACGCTGTGCACCCTCACCGTCGACGACCACCGCGACGCCACCGGGGTGCGCCGCTATCCGCAGGGTGGCGAGCCGGTCCTGACGACGAGCGGTGAACGCATCGTCGACCGCAAAGGCCGCGGGTCGTACGTCACGAGCGCCGGCGCCGGGCCGTCGGTCGGCGCGTACCTGCTCATGGCTTACCTGCCGCCGGAGCACGCCGTCGAGGGCACCGCGCTCACCGTCGGCTACATGGGCGAGCGCCTACCCGTGACCGTCGCCCGTGCCGGGCGCACGCCGCTGTTCGACCCCGACGACACGCGAATGAAGGGGTGAGCGACGTGAACGTGCTGGTCTGTGTGAAGCGGGTGCCTGGCACCGGCTCCACGATCCTGCTCACCGACGACGGCATGGACGTCGACACGCGCCATCTCGGGTTCACCATCGGCCCGCACGAAGAATGTGCGGTCGAGGAGGCGATCCGGATCGCTGCCGACCACGGCGGTCAGGTGACCGTCCTCACCGTCGGGCCGGCCGAAGCCGCCGAGCAGTTGCGCGACGCATTGTCGATGGGCGCCGATCACGCCGTGCTGGTCGACACCGGCCCGGGCGAACTGGACCCGGAAGCCACCGCGGACGCCTTGGTCCAGGCCGTCCGGCAGCTTCAGGACGAGGCTGGTGCGCGGTTCGATCTCGTCCTGTTCGGCAACGAGTCCGCCGATGCCGGGCATTACCAGGTCGGCGTCCGAGTGGCGTGTGAACTGGGCCTACCGATGGTCGGCGGGGTCAAGGGCGTCGAGCTCGACACCGACGCCGGCACGGTGCGCTGGCGCCGGCCGGTGGCGGCCGGAGTCGAGGTGTACGAGAGTTCGCTGCCCGCGGCGGCCGGCGTCGCCGAGGGCCTGAACCTGCCGCGCTACCCGAGCATGCGCGGCCGGCTGCGGGCCATGAAGGCCGTCATCACGACGTTGCATGTGGACGTCGCGCCGAGCGGACTGCGCAAGACGGGCCTGCGCCGCCCGGCCGAGGAACGGCCCGCGACGGTCGTGCTCGGTAGCGGCGCCGACAGCGCCGGAGCCGTCGTGGACGTGCTCGAGGAACTGGGGGTGGCCTAGATGTCGGTGTTCACGATCATCGAGCACGACGACGGCGTGGTGCCGGCGGCGTGCCTACAGGCCCTGACGATCGCCGGCGAACTCGCCGCCGGAGACACGGTGGAGGCGGTGGTCTTCGGCCCCGACCCCGGGCTGGGCTCGGTGCTCGCCGCGAACGGGGTCACGACCCTGCACGTCGTCGACCACGAGCTGGTGACCGACTACTCGCCCGAGATCTACGGGGAGAGCCTGGCCCAACTGCTCAAGCAGGCCGGCCCGGCTGGTGTGGTCGCCGCGGGAACCGACCGGGGCAACGAGATCATGGCTCAGGCGGCGGCCCGCTCCCGGCTGCCACTGGCGACCAACTGCGTCGCGGTCACCGCCGACCCGGGCGCGTGGACGCTGACTCGTGCGCGTGTCGGTGGTCTGCTGCTCGAGGACGCCGAGCTGACCGCGTCGACGAAGCTGGTCACGGTGGTGCCCGGGCCTGGTGACGACGTTTCCGCGTCGCCCGGCGCCTCCGGCCTGCTCACCCAGACCTTCGTTCCCGACCTCGCAGCCGACTTCGTGCACAGCAGGTTGGTCGAGCGGACCGAACGTGGGTCCGGGGTCACCTTGGCCACCGCCCGCGTCGTGGTGTCCGGCGGCCGCGGCGTCGGCAGCTCCGAGGGGTTCGCCCCGCTGGAGGAGTTGGCCGATCTGCTCGGGGGCGCGGTCGGCTGCTCTCGCGTGGCCACGAGCAACGGGTGGCGTCCGCACAGCGATCAAGTCGGCCAGACCGGGACGAAGGTGTCCCCGGAGCTCTACATCGCGTGCGGCATCAGCGGCGCCACACAGCACTGGGTCGGCTGCATGGGGGCCAAGACGATCCTGGCGATCAACACCGACCCGGAGGCGCCGATGGTGACCCGAGCCACCTATGCGGTGACCGGCGACGTGCACGAGGTGGTGCCCGCCGTGGTCGCCGAGATTCGCCGCCGCGCGGACATCCGGGCGGGCCGTCGGCCCGCCTTGGCTTGATGACGACGTCGGTACACTCGCGAGATGTGGACCCCGACAACAACACCCGCGCGCCCGCATACGTCCAATCCGTGGAACGAGCGATAGCGATCCTCGAGTTCCTCGCCACTAACGAATGGTCGGGTGCCACGGACGTCGGAAACGAGCTCGGAGTCCACAAATCAACGGCGTTTCGCCTGCTCAACACGCTTGAAAGCCGGGGACTCGTCGAGCAGCACATCGAAAGCGGAAAGTACCGGTTGGGGTTCGGTCTGGTGCACCTGGCCAATTCGGTCACCGTCGGTCCCGACATCACCCGCCAGGCGCAGCCGGGGTGCACGTGGCTGGCCGGTCAGACCGAGGAAACGGTCACGTTGTCGGTCCTGGAAGGTCTCGAATCAGTCACGATCGACCAGATCATGTCCACGTCCACGGTGGCGAGCCGAAGCTGGCTCGGGCGACGCACACCCCTGCACTGCACCTCGCCCGGCAAGGTGTTCCTGGCCTTCCTGCCCGAAGAACGCCAAGCTGAGATCGTCGCCGGCCCGCACGAGCGGTTCACCGAGTACACGATCACCGAACCCGCCAAACTCCGCGACGAGCTCGAGCAAGTTCGCGTCGACGGGTACGCGACGAGTTTCGAGGAGTTCGAAGAGGGCCTCAGCGCCGCGGCTGCGCCGGTTTGCGCCGCCGACGGTTCGGTCGTCGCCGCCATCGGCATCTCCGGGCCTTCTTATCGCCTCGATCATGATCAACTCAATGCCTTGGCGCCGATTGTGCGCGAAGCCGCCGAGCGGGCCTCGACCGGATTCGGCTATGCCCAACTGGGTGGTGATGCCGCCCGCGAATGACCCGGGTGGCATGGTGCGGTATGCGGTGAATTCGTCGATTCCGACCCGCCAATGAACTGGCGTTGTGGCATTCGCTATAATGAGCGATTCGGATTAATCGCCAGAATTGGCTCAATGGGAGATCTTTATTCAGAGTATGGACACCGAGGCGAACGTGTCAAATCGCACTGACGATTCCCGGGACGACGCGGTGCGCGAGGAACAGCCGTACATTTCCTACCTGTACGAGAGGCTCGACCTGCTCCGGGAGCGGACGGCAGCGAGGTTGGCCGAACTGTACCGGCAACCCGGGTTCAACCATCAAGCGGTGTGGGATCGCGAAGCGTTCGTGGCCCGTGACGTCGAGCGCCTCCAGCGGCTCGGGTCGGTCGATCGCGGGTTGTGCTTCGGGCGACTGGACTTCACCGATCAGCGCACGTCCTACATCGGCCGGATCGGCTTGTCCGACGACGAATACGAGAATCTGCTCGTCGATTGGCGCGCGCCGGCTGCCGAGCCGTTCTACCGCGCCACCGCGGCCGACCCGGGCGATCTGGCCCGCCGCAGGCACATTCAGACTCGCCGACGCGAAGTTGTCGCCGTCGACGACGAGGTCTTCGCCCCCGATCGGTTGCCGGCCGGCAGCCAGGGCACGTTGCGCGGTGAGGCCGCGCTGCTCGCTTCGCTCACCGCGCACCGGACCGGGCGCATGTCCGACATCGTCGCCACGATCCAGGCCGAGCAGGATCGCATCATCCGTTCCCCGCTGGCCGGCGTGCTGGTGGTCCAAGGCGGACCGGGTACCGGCAAGACGGTGGCTGCGCTGCACCGTGCGGCTTATCTGCTCTATACGTATCGAGACCGGCTCAGCGAGAAGGGCGTCCTGGTCGTCGGGCCGAACCGGACGTTCCTGCACTACATCGACCAGGTCCTGCCGTCTCTCGGCGAGACCGGCGTGGTCATGTCCGCCGTGGACGAGTTGTTCCCCGGTGTGCAGGCCGGCTCGCCCGACCCCGATGAGGTGGCCGTGGTCAAGGGCGATGCGCGGATGGCCGAGGTCATCGCCGCCGCGGTACGCGAGCACCAGCGCGTCCCCAGGGGTGGGCGCACGGTGAAGATCGACCGCGTCGTACTCGCGCTCGATGCGGCCACTTGCCGCAAGGCGCGGACCAAGGCGCGCCGGTCGCGACGCCCGCACAACGCAGCTCGCCGGGTCTTCGTTCAGGAGATCCTCGACCACCTGGCCGCCGAACACGCCCGGCTGCTAGGCGATGTCGTCGAGGACGACGACCTCGCCGAGATCCGTTCCGACCTCCAGGGCGAGCCCGAGGTCACCGCTCTCCTCGACGAGCTGTGGCCGCGACTGACGCCGCAGCAGCTCATCGGTGCACTCTTCACCGACCCCGGCCTGTTGAAGGCTGCAGGCTCAGCGCTCGACGACACCGAGCGCTCGTTACTCGAACGGACCGGGAACGAGTGGACCCCCGCAGACGTGCCGTTGCTGGACGAAGCCGCCGAACTGCTGGGCGACGCCGGCGATACCGACGCCGCTGCCCGGGCGGCCGCGGCTCAGGAGGAGGCCGAGGTCCGCTTCGCCCGTGAACTGCTCGACTCGCTGGAACTCGACATGCCGGTCGATCCGGAACTGGTCGCCGAGCGGTACCGGGGCACGCCGACGCGGCGGAGCGTCGGTGAGCGGGCCGCCTCCGACCGCACGTGGAGTTACGGGCACGTCATCGTCGACGAAGCGCAGGAGCTGTCCCCCATGGCCTGGCGCATGATCATGCGCCGCGCGCCAGGACGGTCGATGACCGTGGTCGGTGACATCGCGCAGACCGGAGCCGCGGCCGGGGCACGGTCCTGGGGCGACGTGCTCGATGAGCACGTCCCCGGCCGGTGGCGGCAAGAGACGCTGACGGTCAACTACCGCACACCCAGTGAAGTCATGGACACCGCCGCCGGTGCGCTCGCCGCGATCGATGCGCACGTGAGCCCGCCGGCTTCGGTCCGCTCCACCGGCGTGCGCCCGTGGGTACGTCCGGTCGGGTCCGGGATGCTGGCCGACGCCGTGGCGGAGGCGACGGCTGCCGAGGCCGAGACCGTCGCCCCGGGCAACGTCGCGGTCATCGTCCCGGCCGCGGACCTCGATTCCGTCTACGCGGCGCTCACGGCCGCGATGCCGTCCGCGGTGTCGCGGGTCGACAACTCCGCCACGCTGGATTCGCCGGTGACCGTGCTGACCGTCGCCCAGGTCAAGGGGTTGGAGTTCGACGCCGTGGTCGTCGTCGAGCCGGCGCAGATCATGGCCGATTCCGCGCGGGGCGCGACCGACCTCTACGTCGCGCTCACCCGCCCCACCCAGCGCCTCGGCATCGTTCACGCTCAGGCACTGCCGGACGTTCTGGACCCCGCGACGCTGGAGGTGCGCGGCAGGGCGTAGCCGGAACCGCTCCTAGGCCGGAGCGACCTTGCGCAGCTGCTCCATGAACGCGCGGAACCAGTCCGGATGGTCCGGCCACGCACGTCCGGTCACC
>JAJYTA010000072.1 GCA_021793295.1 Actinomycetes bacterium | reverse complement strand
GCCTCCCGTCGCGGGGGTGTCGTCAGTCGGCGGTGCGTGGAGCTATCAGATATCTGATAGATGGCGGTGTCAAGAGTTTCGCGGATGTGAATATGAGATGACGCCGATGAAACCGGCCGAGATCCCACGGCACGTGGGCCACACTCGTGCTGCCGCTGACCGAGGACGACACGATCGACTGGGAGCGCCTCAGCGAGCAGCTCCACACCGTGGTCACCAGCGGCGTGCATGGCGTGTACGCACACGGGACGGCCGGTGAGTTCTTCACGCTCAGCGACGACGAGTTCGACCACATCAACGAGCTGCTGGCGCACGCCTGTGCCGCCGCGGATCTCCCTTCGGCGCCGCCACCACCGGAACGACCACCGGCCTGGATCGCATCCGGCGGGCCGCTGAGCATGCGCCCGGTGCGATCCAGGTGGTGCTGCCCGACTGGCTGCCACTCACCGCCGACGAGTGTCTCGCCTTCCTCGACCGCGTGGCCTCGGTCGCGGCGCCAGTTCCGGTGGTGCTCTACAACCCGCCGCATGCCAAGACCCAGGTGTCACCGGAACTCTTGGGCGTCGAACGGCGGATCGGCGTGCTCTTCGAACGCCACATCGCACCGCAGCAAGCACGCGGGCTGTCCAACCCGGCCCTGGACAAGTTTCTCGCCGCTATCGGAGACTGGGCTGACGTCGGCCTACGCGTGCGCTGGCCCTACGCGAGCGCGCCGGCCGGCGCGCTCGTCTGCGCTCGTCAGGACGCCCGGGAACTCCTGCCCGAGCTGTTTTCTTCGTTGCGCTGACGCTCCGCGCCAGCCATCAGCGAGCCTTCACCAGGGAGTCGGCAAAGCTGTACACAGCGTCGCCAGCGATGATCCCGCCGCCGAAGACGGCCAGCATGTTCGCGCTCTCGGCTCCTTTGACCCGCAGCACCACGATCCGGACGATCAATCCGCCGGCCACCGCGTACGCCGCCATCGGGTCGGCGACGATCAACCCGGTAGCCAGCAGGACGCCCATCTGCCGGCTGGAACCACCGATGACTTGGATCAGCGCCCCGGGGACGGCCCACAGCAAGATCTCGGTGATGGTGTCCGGCCCCAGGCCGGCGTCGATGGCTGCGGCGAACACCCGGCTGCTCGGCGCGAACAGATCGTTGGAGAAGTAGATGTCGTGCACGAAGAAGACGATCACGGCCGCGACGACGAAACCGATGAGACCGGCAAGGAGCTGCTGGCGACGGCCTTCCAGTTCGAAGGCCGGATCGCGCCCCCGGTCGCGCAACACCCAGCCGGCCTTGAAGTCGTACCCGGCATCGGCGAAGGCCGGGCTGCCGGCGGCCACGAAACCCGCCATGAGCACGACGGCCGGCGCCGGAAAGCCGACGGCCATACCGATGAAGAGAAACACCAGCGCCGTGGCGAACGCAGGGAACCACCCGGCGTGCATGGCCGAAAGGCCCACGATGAATTCGGCGGCGATACAGGCGACGGCGGCGAACAGCGCGAAGCCGATGACCATCAGCGGCGACATCTCGGTGAACAGCCCACCGGCCAACGCCAGGACGGTCCCGGCGAGCACGTACAGCACCGCTCCCCGCCCCAGCCCGATCAGCGCGGCCTGATCCGAGCGTGTGGGCTCGGCTGCACCCCCGGCCACGGCGGGGGCGAGGGCGTTGTCGGCCGTACTGCCCGACCGGCGCACCACCAGCAAGATCGCCTGCACCAGGGCCACCAGGCCAGCGCCGATCATGACGCCGTGCGGGATGTAGGTGTCGCTGAGCGTCACGCTGAAGAAGACGTCGGAGTATCCCGCGAGGAACAGGCCCACCGCGAACATCGACAACGCCCAGATGTTGCCGATGAAGGCCACCCCGGCACCGGACATCGGTATGCCCGCGAATGCGCCGAGCGCACCGACCCCGCTGCCGATCAGCAGCACCCCGGCTCGTTTGCCGCCCTGGTCACCGGCGATGATCGCTTCGGCAGCGGCGATACCGGGCGGCCAGGCGGCCTTCGCCGGGAAAATCCGGGAGTCGTAAAGCCAGTAGAGCATGAGCAGGTCGATCAGCATGGCCATCGCCGCACCGGCGAACATCGGCATGACCAGATCGGGCTCATCCAAGGCCACCGGGATGCCGATGGTCAGCAGCATGCAGTTCGCTGCGCCGAACGTGCCCGACGAGATGGTCGTCTGGACGAGGTTCTGCTGGTGGACCGAGCGGAACCGCTGGAAAGCGGTGATCGGCACACGAGAGAGCATGATCGCGAACAACACGCCGATGAGTGACGTGTTGGGGGTCACGCCCAGCGTGGTGATGATCTGCAGCCCGATGATCGCCCCGCCGCCGGCCATGACCAGCAAGGTGATGAAGACGACGGGCTCGCTGACGCGAGGATGGCTGCGGTCGTCCCGGACCTGCTGCTCACGCGAGTTCACGTCGTGACCTTTCTGACGGCAACGCTTCCAGCACGACCCGCACCACCAGCGTCCTGGCCACGACGACCGCAGCGCCGCACTGCTGTCTCGCCCGAGAGCCCATCGCGGCGGAATAGCCCATGCAGTCGAGCACGATCAGCTCCGACGACTCCGCCAAGGCAGCGCAGGTCGCGACGACTTCGCCGGTGGCCTGTGGCCCGTACGGATCGGCGACGCCGACCTGGACGGTGTCCGCGCTCGCGGCCCACCGCTCGTGAGCCTGCTCGCGCTGCGCATCCTCCGGCACGACCACTCCGAGGCGGCGCCCCCGGGCGAGTGCCGACACGGCCGGACGCAGGATCTCTTCGCTGGTGTACACCGCAGCTGGCAGGTCCGCGGACGCCAACTCGGCCGTGCACATCACCAGGACACGGTCGGCACCGGCCGCCAGGGCGCGGTTGGCCGCCGAGGCCACCCGCGGCATGATCCGCGAGTGTGCGACTCGCACCGGTGTCCCGTCAGCGAGCTTGGTCACCAACAGCTCATCGCCGGGTCCGGGTGCCAACGCAGCGAGTTCGCCGGCGGCGAGACCGTCCAACGCTCCGGCTTCCACCAGTTCGGTCGTACCGAGCAAGGGCTGCACGTCCGCAGCGATGTCAGGACGCGGCGCCTGACCGATGGTGATCAGTCCTAGGCGGCTCATGACCTCTCTCCGCTCGAGTGGTGCTGGACGACGAACCGGACCAGCGAAGCAGAAGGTCACCGGGGCGGAAATAGCCGATGTGCACAGCGCCGAAGCAGTGACGAGGCACACTGACCAGTTGAGCAGTGGCTCGAGCGGGAGCCCGTCAGGCCCATGGCGGCGACGGCGGGCTCAGCGTGGTCCGGCAGGCCAGGTGCAGCGCCAGCCGCTCGTCCACATTGGACAGATCCACTCCGAGAATGGCTTCGATGCGCTGGATCCGGGTCGCCACGGTGTTGCGATGGACGCCGAGCACGGCCGCGGTCTCGGTCAGGTTCGATTCGGCGTCGAGGTAGGCGTTCAACGTCTCCGTCAAGTGCCCCTGGTGTCCGCCGAGAGGCGCCAGCAACTCGTGGGCAGCCGGCTGGAAGGTGTCCGTCCTGGTCCACGCCAACAGCAGCTGGGCCAGTCCCAGGCGGTCGATGTACAGGAACCGCCCGAGCTCCTTGCGGTTCACCGCCAGTTGCGCGGCGTCGTGCGCTTCGGCCAGGGAGTTCGCCAGGCCGCGGCTGCCCCGGTAGGCGCGGCCGACACCCATGTACGTGGTCACCCACCGGTTGATCGTCCGGTGACCACGCCGTAGCGCCGTGACCACCGTGTTGAGCTCAGCCGCGGACGGTTCGTGATCCATCGACACCCATCCGGACCAGCCGTGGTTCTCCGGAACGATCTCCACCGTCACGGCCTCGCCGGCGAAGATCGATCCGATGTCCAGGACCGCGGTCGCCTCGTCGCCGTCGACCAGGCCGATGGCGAACCCCACATGCCAGCCGTCCAGCCGCCAGCCGAGCTCGCCGGCCTGTCGTCGCAGGATCGGCGAGGGCTCGTCGTGGCCCTGCCGGATCATCGCCAGCAGCCCAGAGCGCAGCCGCGCATCCCGCTCGGCCACGAGCCGGCGTTCGGCCTGCCACGTCCGGACACCGAACGCCGCCACGCGCAAAGCGGTCCGGACGGCGGAGTAATGATCATTCAACTCAGCCGACAACTGCGCCACCAGCCACAGCGCGACGGATTCGGCCCCAGCATCGGTCACGGGTACCGCCACGGCGTAGCCGTCCGCCGTCGGGTTCCGCTGCTCGCCGGGCCGGCTCGGGTCGACCGCGACGCCGGGGACGTCATCGCCGGCGAGCCGTCGACCATCTGCTGCGAACACCGCTACCGGCGCAGACAGCGCCTGCCCGAGCCGCCGGCACAGTTCACCCAGCTCCGACGGCACCGCGGTCACCGCGTCGACGACGCGCTCGACGTAGACGGCTCGGTCGTCATCGCCGCCTCGGATGACCGCACGCGCGGCCAGGATCGCCTCGCTGACGTCCTCGGCGGTGAAGACCGCCACGCCCAACCGTTCGGCCAGCCGGATCGTGCTGGCCGGGATGGTCCCGCTGCCGTCGGGGCCGGTCCGTTCCGCCGGCACCACCAAACCGGCCGCGGACTCGTCGGCGAGTCTGCGGATCAACACGTCACTGCGCACGTCGAACGCCGTCGGCAGGTTGACCAGGCCGTAGAGAACACCTTCGGTCAGCTGTCCCGGGCGGACGTCCGCGAGCAAATGCGCGTCTCGCACCTGGCGTTTCGCACCATCGACTGAGGTCAGACCCACCACGTCTCGCCACGACGGCGCAGCGATCAGCCGGCTCAACGGGACGGTGCCACTGGTCACGGTGCCACTCCAAAGGCCCCCGGCATGAGGCAGGCGTCCACGTCGATGCCGAAAGCGCGCGGGGCGACCGCCGGCAGATGGCGTGGTCGTCGCCAGAACGAAGCACCGGGCAGGTGGAGCACGCTGACGTCCATGCCGTACCGGATCCGATCGCACGGCACCGGTACAGCGGTCCTGCGCTCCACCACACAGATGATGTCCGGGGTACTGGCCACCGGCACCCCGTCGCGCAGCACCGTCAAGTACTCGTTCTCCATGTCGATGCGGATCAACGCCTGTGTTTCATGGTCGGCCAACGTCACCACACCGCGGCTGAACATCGAGGCTCCCTGGTAGCGCACCACGTCCTCGACCAGTCCGCTGGCGTGGATCCGGCCGCCGAGCTCGTCGGCCAGCCCGGCCGGGTCCGGGATCTGCGCGTCCAGCTGCACGCGGCCGAGCCACTGCGCATGACTGAACGAGCCGACCGCCGCGGCCTCGCGCAGCACGCCGGCCGGGATCGGCGCGCACGCCATGGCGGCCCACCCGCCGGACTCGGCGAGGAAAAGCCGCGCCACCCGCTCCACACCGTGCGCGTCCAGGTCGTCCAGGACGATCGACGCCCCGGTACCGCCTGCCAGTGCCGCTGGGGTGAGCCGGCACCCGTAGACGGCCGCGGTGAACTGATCGAGCCTGGGCAGTGCTCGGCCCATGAGGTCGGCATCTACCGCGTCGATCCCGGTGTCGGCGGCGGCGACCAGCACCATGAGCCCGTTGACCCCACCCACCTCGGTACCGACCAGGGCGCGCGGGCTGACGCCGGTCACCCGCGTCACCGAATCGACGACCCGGACGAACTCCGATCCGCTCGGGAGCTTTTCGCGCAGCGCACCGGTAGCGCCCACGATGCCGACCGGCAGAACTGGGTCGTCATCACCCAGGCAAGCCAAGCTCTGGACCACCGGTGGCTGTCCACGCCATATCGCCTGGCGTAGCAGTGTTCTCGCCAACGGTGTCGGCCCGCCGCCACCGCAGCCGAGTAGTTCGCTGCCCCGTTCCAGGGCGGCCAGCCCTGCGTCGGAGGTGTCGATGACGCTCACTCCACCGCAGCGTATATCGCCACTGGGTGGTGTTCAGGCGAGCTGCTCAACCGGCACGAACGGCGTGTCCAGACCGAACGCGGCCGGCCCGAACGCGGCGAGCGCCGCCTCGGTCCGCATGACCGGCGGTGTCCCGATGCCGAGCACCTGCACCCGCTGCCCGTAACGCAGCCGGTCGGTGGTGATCGCCTCACCCGTCTCGGAGTCCAGAACGCAGATGAGATCAGGCACGACGCAGACGAGTTCGCCGTCGAGACGTGCGGTGAGGAACTCGTTCTGGAAGTCGACCACGAGCTCGGCAGCGCTCTCGAAGGCCCGGAATCGGGCCCGGCCCTTGGTGAACCCGGCATCGACCGTCCTCTCCACGTCGACGATCTTGCCGTTGAACAACGACCGCACGCCCGCGTAGCCGGACTCAGCCACGACCTCGGCCAGCGCCTCACTGACCGGGCGATGCTCGGTTCGAGCACGGCGCACGGCCCGGCCGATCGTCAGCCCGAGCGTGAGCGTTCCGGGGATCGCGGTGCGCTTGAGGTCGCGGCCGTCCATACTGAACTCGCTGATGTGGGCCACCCCGCCCATGCGCATGGTGACCCCTCGGGCCAGCCATTCCATCCGGGCGTTGTCCCCGCCGGTGTCGATGATCGACGTCTCACCGAACTCCCCGGCCATCGCCATCGGCGATCCCGAGACGCCATAGGCGGCGAACGTCTTCATCTGCAGTTCCGGGAAGGCCCGCCCCATCCCGTCGGCATCTACCACAGGGAGCCCGGTCTGGGCGGCGACCACCAACGGGATCATCGAGTTGATCCCCCCGCATTCGACCGCCACCACCGCGTCAGCCGTCCGCCCGACATACGTTTCCAGAGTCCGCAACGCCTGGACGGGCTCAGCGCCGTTGGGAAGCTTCTCTGCTCCGATGCTCGGTGCGCCCATCTGCGCACACGGCACGACGAACCAGTCGTCGTCGACGTCGTCCAACCCGAGCACCCGCACGTGTCCCGAACCGATCGCTCGACGGGCCATCAGACGGCCGATGTGCGGGTCGCCGCCGCCCCCGGTGCCCAGGACCGCCGCGCCGACGCTGAGGTCCAGAAGGTCGCTGCTGCTCAGCGTGAACGTCATGCCCGCACCCCTTCTTCGGCCACCGGCGCGGCGTGTTTCAGGTTGAGCTCGCCGACCGCGCGGACCCGGATCCTGGTGGCGTTGCCAGGCAGGTAGGCCAGCGGGACCTCGTCCACGTCCACGACCTCCACCGTGGCCGGCACGGCGCCGGCTCGCACTGCGCGGTCCACGGCTTCCTGCTTTGCCTCGTCCAGCAACGACTCCCGCTGCCCTGCAGGTACCGAGAACACTCGATCCACTTCTCCGCTGATCATTCCCAGGGCCGCACCGACGGCGTTCGCCACGGCGTGGTGTTCGAGATGAACGACCTCGCCGAGTCCGGGCAGCTCGGCGGGCAGGAGGATCGATCCCCCACCGACGGCGACCAGCGGCAGCGCGCGAGCCGACACCCGCATGCGGTCCACGCCCTCGGCGATGCGTTCGACGATCCGGTCCAGGATCTGGTCGACGTACTCCTGGGACAGATGAGACACCCGCTCGGGATCGCCGAGATCGCTCCATCCCTTGGCCACGGCCACGTCGGTTGCGGTGAGGACCTCACCGCCGAAGACGAGAGCACGCTCGGTGATCTCGTGCCCGACCGATTGCGGCCCGACGTCCGGACCTCCGGACGGGTCAGTCCCGACGATGCTCCCACCGCCGATGCCGACCGAGAGGACGTCCGGCATCCGGAAGTTGGTCCGCACCCCCGCGACGGTGACGTCGACATTGGACTCACGCGGAAAGCCGCCTTGCAGGATGCCGATGTCGCTGGTGGTGCCACCGACGTCGACCACCGCGCAGTCGCTGAGCCCGGACAGCAGTGCCGCGCCGCGCATCGAGTTGGTGGGTCCGGAGGCGAAGGTCGACACGGGAAAACGCCGCGCGTACTCGATGTCCATCAAGGTGCCGTCGTTCTGGCTCAGATACAGCGCAGCGGAGTAGCCGAGTCCGCTGATCGCCGTACGCAGCCCGCGCACGATGTCGATGGCCAGTTCGGACAATGCGGCGTTGATGATGGTGGCGTTCTCCCGTTCGAGCAGCCCGATCCGGCCGATCTCGTGTGACTGCGAGATCAACAGATGTGGTGCGTGCTCGGCGATGATCGCAGCCGCCTCGGCCTCCGCTTCGGCCGTGACCGGTGAGAACACCGAGGTCACCGCCACGCAGCGCAACTCCTTCGCCACGATGTCGTCGACCACCCGGCGCAGTTCGTCACGGTCCACACGGGTGATGACGCGCCCGTCGTATTCGTTGCCCCCGTGACACAGGTACGGCGTGCCGCGTATCGCCTCGACCAGTGATTCCGGCCACTCGACCATCGGCGGCAACGCTGCTGTCGCCGGCAGCCCGAGTCGGATGGCCGCCGAGGGGGCCAACCGCCGGCGTTCGATGAGCGCGTTGATGAAGTGCGTGGTGCCGATCATGATCGCGTCGACGGCATCGGTGCGGTAGCCGTTACGCTCGTGCAGCTGCTTGAGGACCGAGACGATCCCCGTGGTCACATCAGGCTGCGTCGGCACTTTGAGTGAATCGACGACGCGCTGTCCATCGACGAGGACCACGTCGGTGTTGGTGCCCCCGACATCAATACCGATTCGCATCAGTGGCGCTACTTCCTCACACCCCGCGGTGCGTTCGCCGTCCGGCCGTCTCATGTTCGCGGGCGAGACACGACATCAGCCGTACCCGCGAAAGGCTGCGACTCAGGCTAGGAGACCACGGGCTCGGCGTCATGGTGCACTACGCTGGGGAGCACGCGTCGTTCTGTGCAACTAGCACTGCGGTCCGCGCAACAGGTGTCAGGCACTCAGCAGATCGTCCAGGAACGAGAGTGCAGCCGGGTATGCCGCCAGGCGGTTGACCCGCTTGGCCAGGCCGTGGCCCTCGTCGTCGAACACCAGGAGTTCGCACGCGACGCCCTTGTCGTCCAGGGCGGCCTTGATCTGTTCCGCCTCACTCAACGGCACCCGCGGGTCGTTCGCGCCGTGAATGACGAACAGCGGCGTGTCGATGGCGTGAACGTACGTCAGCGGCGAGGCCTGGATCAGGAACTCACGGTCATCCGCGAGGCTCCCGTACTCCCGCTCGCGAACGGCCCGGCGCGCACGGCTGCGACAACAGCTGGTCCCTTACCTGTTCATCACGCCCAACCTCATCCTGTTCACACTGTTCATGTTCGTCCCGATCATCGGGTCGTTCTACATGAGCTTGAACGACTGGACCTTGATGGGTGAGTCGACGTTCGTCGGCCTGGCGAACTTCATCGACTTGTTCACCGACGGGGTGTTCTGGCAAGCCTTCGCCAACACCGGCTACTACGTCGCCGGAACCGTGCCCACCACGATGGGGCTGGGCCTGCTGATCGCGATCGGTTTGAACCGGCAGTTGCCCGGGCGGACGTTTCTGCGGGCGATCTATTTCGTCCCCGTCTGCATCTCGCTGGTCGCCGTCGGCCTGATCTCACTCTGGATCTTCAACGACAGCTACGGCGTGCTGAACAATCTGCTCACCACGGTGGAACTGCCCGCGGTGCCGTGGCTGTCCTCGGCGACGTGGGCGATGCCCTCCCTGATCATCGTCACCATCTGGATCCGCCTCGGCTTCAACATGGTGGTCTATCTCGCCGCGCTGCAGGCCATCCCGACCGAGTTGATCCAAGCGGCCAAGGTGGACGGCGCGAGCAGTTGGCAGCGTTTTCGGTACATCACCTGGCCGCTGCTGGCGCCGACGTCGTTCTTGCTGGTGATCCTCAACGTCATCTTCTCGCTGCACGTGTTCGACCTGATCCTGGTCATGACCAACGGCGGCCCGGGCTTTTCCACCACCGTGCTCGTGCAATACATCTACCGCGAGGCGTTCCAGTCAGGCGAGATGGGCTCGGCCAGCGCCGTGGGCGTCGTGCTCTATCTGCTCCTGATGGCTTTCACGCTGACGTATTGGCGCCTGTCCCGACAATCCACGAATGCGGTCTGAACCCGCACGGACAACGGCATGGAGAACGGCATGGTAGTCGAGGTGCAACCTCCCACCGCCGAACGAACCGATCGGCGTCGAGGCGCCAAGCAGCGGACCCGGCTGCCCCGGGGCGCCGACCTGGTCATCTGGCTGGCGTTGGTATGCGGGGCGGGGATCATGGCGTTCCCGCTGTACTGGATGTTCGCTACCGCGGTCCGCCCGGCGGGAGAACTGTTCACCGGTGAGTTCGACCTGATCCCGTCCGCACTGGCGTGGAGCAACTTCAGCGAAGCGTGGGGCAAACTGCCGTGGGGAACTTTCTATCAGAATTCGGTGATCATCGCGGTCATCGGTACCTGCCTGACCGTCTTCATCAACCTCTTGGCCGGGTACGCATTCGCGAAATACTCGTTCAAGGGTCGTGACGTCATCTTCATCCTCATGATCAGCACGCTGATGGTGCCGATTCAGGTGATCCTCGTCCCGACCTTCATGGTGGTCTCCGAGATGGGGCTGGTGAACTCGATCTGGGGCGTCATTCTGCCGCGTGGCGCCGAGGCGTTCGGGATCTTTCTGGTCCGCCAGTATCTCGTCTCGATGCCGAATGAACTGATGGAGAGCGCGCGGCTGGACGGCGCGAGTGAATTCCGCATCTTCTGGTCGATCGTCTTGCCGCTGTGTAAACCCGTGATCGCGGTACTGACGATCTTCACCTTCATGTGGCGCTGGAACGACTTCGTCCTGCCGCTGGTGACCATGCAGGATCAGTCGTCGTTCACTGTCCCACTCGGGCTGAATTTCGCGAAGGGCCTGTACTACACGGACTGGACCGGAGCGATGGCGATGACACTTCTGTCCATCATTCCCATGTTGATCGTCTTCGTCATCTTCCAGCGCTCCTTCGTCCAAGGCATCGCGAGCTCGGGCATGAAGTGAGTGCTGGGCACGAGTACACTGGGCGGGTTCGTCACACTGGTCGAACAACGTCACAACAAGGGGGTTGCCGTAACGATGACCGTGTCGCGAGCGACCTTGGCCGACCAGGTGGCGAAAGAACTCATCGCGCGGATCGAACGCGATGGCTTGCGTCCCGGTGACGAGATTCCACCCGAGGCTGAGCTCGCCCGCGAGTTCGACGTCAACCGCTTGGTGATTCGCGAGGCGGTGCGCACTCTCGTCGCGCGCGAGATCCTCATTTCCAGCCAGGGCCGACCTTCCCGGGTGCGAATTCCGTCAGCGCGGGTCTTCGCCGAGATGCTCGATTTCCGGGTGGCCCAGCAATCCCTCGATCTCGACGATCTCCTCGAGACACGACGGCTGATCGAAAGCGAACTCGCCCGCCGTGCTGCTGAGCGCGTGAAGCAAGGCCTGGTGACGCTCGACTCGGCCCAGGAGTTGGTCGATCGGATGGCCGCCTCGGCCGATGACCGTGAACGCTTCGTCGAACTCGATGTCCGCTTTCACGCCCTCATCGCCGAGGCCTCCGGCTCGACCTTCCTCCAACTCATTCTCACCTCGCTGGAATCGGTGCTGTTGCGGGCCAGACGCTCCACCTACGCTGCTCGGGAACGGCGCAACGAGGGCCACGACGCGACGGTGACGGCGCACGGCCGCATCCTGCACGCCATCCAGGCCGGCGAACCGCACGAAGCAGCGGCCGCGATGGAAGAGCACCTCCGAGAGACTCAGCGTGACGTCACGTGGGACGCCTGAGACGTCATCCCCCGGCGCCGGCGCGCTTGGACGCGGTGTCTGCGATGCGCCGCAGCGCGTCCAGGTGCCCAGCCAGCGCACGCCGGCCGGACTCGGTCAGAGACAACCAGGTACGCGGCCATTTGCCGACGTACCCCTTACGCACGGCGACGTAGCCGGCCTCTTCCAAGACGGAGGCGTTTTTCGACAGGGCAGACTTCGACAACTCGCAATACTCCTGGACGGCGCGGAACTCCGCCTCGTCACTACCGGACAAGAACGCGGCGATCCGTAACCGCGTAGTGCCGTGGAACAACTCGTCGAGACCGTTGCTCATCGAAGCACCGACCCACGACGGGCCAGGACGATCCAGAACATGGCGCCGCCCACGATGCCGGCCATGACGTAGATCCAGCGCATGTCGGCTGAGGGGGTGATCCCGCAGATGAACACCGCGACGCCGCAAGCCAGGTACGTGGTCGCCTCATTGCGCGCCGGGCCGCGCAACCCTCGGATGCCCTGCCGACGGCGCGTGACCAGGAGCAGGACTCCCACGCCGACCCAGCAGACAACGGCGATCGCCACCGCGGCGAGCCGCCACCCCGTGGTGAATGGTGCGAGACCCAGGGAGCAAAGGCCAGCGGCCATGAGGATCCCGCTCACGGGAGGTTGCCATGCCGGCAGTCGAAGTCGGTGCGAGGCTGTCTCGGATTCATGTGCGACTGCCAGCGCGTCGCGCGCTTGCTGCGGTTCCATGCGGGCACGCTAGCAACTAGTTTCCTTATAGGCAACTAGTTGCTTGTGCCATCGCGGCACTCGGCCGGTTCCTCGATGCAACGCCCGTCCTGTGTCACGCGAGATCTTCACCCGCCTCCAGGCCCCCGGCCCTGGGTCGACCGGACCGACCAGGAACTGGCCGCCGGTGGCGAGCGGCGGCGCGCCACCGGCAAATGTGACCCGTTCGGAGTATTTTCGGTTCTGATGCCCCCGACCTTCTCGCCGACGGGTCCCGAGGCGGTCGAGCGGCTGCTGCGTGATCGCGATCACCCTGAGTTCTCGCAGCGTTTGGCGCGAGTGAGTGACCGGACACTGGCTCAGGCGATGAAGCGACTAGGCCGCCGAGACCTGCTCACAGTGTTCACGGCACTGCCCGGAAGCCGCGCTGAGCGCGTCTTCATCCTGCTCGCCCAACCGGTTCGCCGCGAGCTGCTCCAAACGCTGCCTCAGGATCGCGCCGCGGCGCTCTTCGCCGCCTTGGACCCTGACGACCGGGCAGCGTTGGGCAACCAAGTGCCGTCGTCGTTGGCGGCCGCCTGGCTCGAAGCGTTGGAACCGAATGAGCGAAGCCTGACCGAACGGCTCTTGAAGCACCCACCCGACTCGGTCGGCCGGGTGATGAGCCCTGAAGTGGTCGCAGTCCGAGCCGACCTCACCGTAGGCACGGCGTTGGACGTGGCCCGCCGCGGCGCCGAAACGGCCGAGACGATCTACATGCTCCCGGTCATGGACGACACCAACGCGGTGCTCGGCGTCGTCAGCCTGCGGCGGCTGCTGGCCAGCGATCCGGCTACGCCGGTGTCCGACGTCATGACCAGGCCAGCCGTGGTGTTCAGCGCCAGCGAAGATCAGGAGCTTGCATCTCGCGCGTTCGTCGACGCCGGGCTCATCGCGGCCCCGGTGGTCGGCCCCGACTGACGGCTCGCGGGGGTGCTTACCGTCGACGACGCCATGCGGATCCTGCAGGAAGCCGGTGAGGAGGACCTCGCTCGCGGGACCGGAACCGAGCGCCTTCCCCGTTCCTATCGGGTGACCTCAGTGTTCGACCTGATGCGTTCCCGGGTCGGGTGGCTGTTGGTACTCATTGTCGCTGCCACCCTCACCGTCAACGTGCTGGACCATTTCCAGCACCTCCTTGACCAGGTCGTGGTACTCGCGCTGTTCGTGCCGCTGCTGATCGGCACGGGCGGCAATGCCGGCGCCCAGTCGGCGACCACGGTCGTGCGTGCCATGGCTGTCGGCGATATCAGTGGCGGCGACCACCTGCGAGTCTTCCTGAAAGAGACCAGCACCGGGCTCGTGCTGGGTTCGCTCCTCGCCGGGGTCGGCTTCCTGCCCGCCGCTGTCTTCGCCGGCCGCTCCATCGCCGTCGTGGTCTGCGTCGCACTGGTCGCCATCTGCGTGCTCGCCACCGCGGTCGGGTCGCTCATCCCGATGCTCGCGCGCCGGCTCGGTATCGACCCGGCCGTGGTCAGCGCCCCGTTCATCAGCACCATCGTCGACGCCAGCGGCCTGATCGTCTACTTTCTGGTCGCACGGGCGGTCCTCGGGCTGAACTGACGCCAGCATCGATACCGCGGGCCGAAGAAGGTCGTGGACGTCATTCACGCGCGGGTCGTAGGGGCCGTTGTGCCTTCCGAGGCTTCGCCAACATGCCGGGCTCCGGCGTGCAGCCGTTCCACCCCGCCGACGGCAGGTCTGATGCGAGAAGCAGCGAGAGCTTCTCCGCGTCGGCGCTCCCTGGCTCGGGGTGGTAGATGACGAGCATCTGCCCGTCCGTCCCGGTGACGGGCAGCTTCTCTCGGTACAGCGTGAGTTCGCCCACCACCGGATGCTCGATGGACATCATCGCGCCTTCGCGGCGGGCGACGTCCTGGCGACCCCATAGCTCGCGGAAGCGCCGGCTGGCGATGGAGAGATGACCGACGAGGTCCACGAATCGCTGGTCGTCCACATCGACCCCGACAGAGCTGCGGAACCCGGCGACGAGCCGCGCAGTGACCTCGTCCCACGCGGGGTAGAGCGCCCGCTCGGCGGGATCGAGGAAGACGTCGGTCAACCGGTTGTTGCCGACGACGAGCCTGGGTGACAGCGCGGCTGCGTACGCGTTCGCGGCCAGGACGTCGAAGTACCGGCCCTCCACGAAGGCCGGGAAATCCATGGTGTCCACCAAGACACGGATCCCGGGCGGAACCGTCTCCTTGCGAGAACGCCGGCGTGACGCGCGCGGACGGGGCTGGGCGAGAGACAGCAGATACTCGGTACCGGCGTCATCGAGCTGCAGAACCCGGGCGAGTGAGTCGAGCACCTGCCGCGACGGGCTGCGGTCCCGGCCCTGCTCGAGCCGCAAGTAGTAGTCAGCACTGATGCCGGCGAGGATGGCGACCTCCTCACGCCGGAGGCCGGGCACCCGGCGGATGCCGATCTGCGGCAGTCCGACCTGTTCCGGCGTGATCAGTTCGCGGCGTGCACGCAGGTACTCGCCCAACAGATTCACCTCGGCCATACCGATCACCTTAGGCACGACAGCCGTACGTGCCTGGTCCTCTCACTCCCAGGATCACTGGTGTACTGCCGCGTCCCGCCCGACGAAGCGAGGCTGAAAGCATGAGCACACTCGCACTCGTCACAGGCGCGACCTCGGGCATCGGTCGCGCCTTCGCCGACCGCCTGGTCTCCGAGGGATACGACGTGATCGCCGTCGGACGTGACACGACTCGGCTGGACGAGCTGGCCGCAACTCACCCACGCGGCGCGATTCGCCCACTCGCCGCCGACCTGTCCACGACCGATGGCGTCGAGGCGGTCGCCGCAGCGGCCTCGGGCGAGCCCGTCGACCTGCTGGTCAACAACGCCGGCGTCGCGCACTACATGCCGCTGGCCGACCTGCCGGCGAATCAGGCCACCGAGGTCGTCAACGTCAAGGTTCTCGCCCCGACGCTGCTGGCGCGAGCTGTACTGGGCGGAATGCTGGAACGCGACACCGGGACGATCATCAACGTCGCCGGCATGATCGCCTTCAGCGGCCCCGCCCCGTCGTCCGTCATGCCCCGGCGCGCCGTCTACGGCGGCGCTCTGGCCCACCTGCTCGCCCTCTCCCAGCTCCTCGCAGCCGAGCTGGACGGCACCGGCATCAGGGTCCAGGCCCTCTTGCCTGGCGTCGTGGCCACCGAGTTCCATACTCGTCAGGGCATCGACCTCAGCGCGCTACCCCGCATGTCCCCGGCTGACGTCGTCACCGCCAGCCTGCGCGGGCTCGAGCTCGGCGAGACCGTCACCGCGCCTGGCGTCGAGGACACCTCGCTGCTCGATGCGGTGTTCGCCGCCGACCTGGCCGCGTTCGGTGGGCAGAGTCCTGAGCTGGCCACCCGGTACCGAGGCTGAGGGCCCCGGCCGGGTCAGGGTGCGGCCAGCGATCCGGCCGGCTCGGCGTCGGCGGCGCGAACCCTGCGGCGATAGCTCGCGGGTGAGATGCCGACCTCGCGCTTGAACGCGTTGCTGAAGGCGCTCTCGGATCCGTACCCGAGCTGAGCTGCCAAGGCGCTGATACGGGTGTCGCCGTCACTGAGTGCGCGCTGGGCCTGCAGCATGCGCCACTGACTCAGATAGGTCAACGGGGGCAACCCGGCGACCCTGCGGAAGCGCTCGGCGAACGAGGCACGCGACATCGCGCAGGCCCGGGCCAGTTCCGCCAAGCCCCATGATCGTCCCGGCTCGGTGTGCATCAGTGTGACCGCGGGGCTCAGCCGCTTGTCGGCCAGCAACTGCAACCAGCCGGAAGGAAGAGCTTCGGCCTGTTCGAGATAGGCCCGCAGCATCTCCAGCAACAGGAGCTGACCGTACTGCCGGACGGCGAACGCAGAACCAATCCGTTGCCGGGCCAGTTCGCTGAACAGGCGGTTCACGGTGTCACGCAGTCCTGCGGCACCGGGCTCGGCTCCCCGCACGTGCGAAACCGGGGGCAGGGCCTGCCGCAGCAGCGCCTCTCCGCCCGGGTTGAGATCGATCCGCCCGCCGAGGAAGGCGTCTTCGTGGTGCGGGTCAGCGCCCAGCATCGCGGCCAACGGCAGGTCGGGCTGCCGTTCGTCGGGCGTAACGTCCATCGGGCCGCCGCGCAGCTCCAGCCATTGGCAGTTGTTGAGTATTCCGACGTCGCCGGCCGCCAACTCGATGGGAGCATCCAGTCCGTCGGTCCGCAGTCTGGCCCGGCCGGAGAGCATGGCGACGAACTTCAACGGGTGCGTGATCGGCGCACTTGACACCCATGGGCCGCGCGCGGCGAGTCCGCCGGTGAGCACCCCCTGGACTTCGATGAGCGAGAACACCTCGGACAACTGGTCGCCAGCCACGGCCATACTCTCGCTCAACTATTCAAGACTCGCAACCATTCACCGTCCAGCCCGTGACCAGGAGCATGGATTCATGCCTTACACGACAACGCAACAGCAACCCATCGCAACGGAGTTCACCGCAGCGTCCACTGTCGACGACGTACTCGCCGGCATCGACCTGAGCGGCCGCAACGTCGTCATCACCGGCGGGCACACCGGCCTCGGCCGGGAGATGACCCGAGCGCTCAGCCGCGCCGGGGCGGCAGTGACGGTCGCCGCCCGGAACCCGACCAAGGCAGCCGCTGCTCTCGACGACATCCCCGGCGTCGAGACGCACCGGCTCGACCTGGTCGATCCAGACTCGATCGACGCCTTCGTGACCCACTTCCTCGGCACCGGCCGCCCACTGCACATCCTGATCAACAATGCCGGCATCATGGGCGGGGCGCTGGCCCGCGACAATCGTGGATACGAGTACCACTTCGCGGCCAACCACCTCGGGCATTTCCAGCTCACCAACGGGCTGCTGCCCGCGCTGCGAGCAGCTGGCGGCGCGCGAGTGGTCACCATGACCTCCGGCGGGCACCGTCTGACCGACATCCGTTGGGACGACCCGAACTTCGAGCACTCCGAATACGACGGCCACATCGCCTATGGGCAGTCGAAGACAGCCAACGTGCTGTTCACCGTCGAACTGGACCGTCGGTGGTCCGCTGATGCGATCCGCGGCTATGCGGTACATCCGGGCATCATCGTCACCACGAACCTCGGACCGGCACGCGGAGCAGGCGAGGACCCGACGTTCTCGGCGGAGTGGATGCAGATGCTGCGCAGCCAGGGTTTGTTGGACGACGACGGCAACGCGGTGATCGCTCCGGAACTGGGCCTCAAAACCCCCGAGCAGGGAGCCAGCACCGCGGTGTTCGCGGCCACCAGCCCCCTGCTCGCCGACATCGGTGGGGTCTATCTCAAGGACAACGACGTAGCGCCGGTCGATGACACCCCGCCCACCACCGAGTTCGACGGACCCCCGCCGACCGATGTGGCACCGCACGCCATCGATCCAGCGTCAGCCCAGCGCCTCTGGAGCATGAGCGAGCAGCTGCTCAGCGCCTAGGTCGACGTGCGGGTCCGAGGGGACGGCCGGGGACTGGCGCCGAAGTGAACCGCCGGCGGCCGGTTGGAGTCAGCTATGCGTCAACCACCGGACAACCGCACGCCCGCCCTGTTGCCAATGCGCTTCGACCAGTTCCGCTGCCTTCCGGCGATCACCTCGACCGAGAGCTTCGAGGATGCCCGCGTGTTGTGTGTCGGCCTCGTGCCTCGACGTCACTTCCCGCATGTAGGTCAGCTCGTACCGGGAAAGGTTCATGCGCAGCCTCTTCACCATGGCGCTGAGCTTGCTGTTGCCGCCGAGGCTGACGAGCAGGTCGTGCCATTGGGAATCCAGTTGCCAGCGCCGAACGGCATCGACACACGCAGCGAGTTCAGCCATGGTTCGGCGCAACTGGTCCAGGACGGCTTCGTCCACGCCGGTCGCTGATCTGAGGGCGAGAGCTTCCAACGACGACAGGATCGGGTAGAGCTCGCCGGCTTCGGTGACGTCAAGGGGCCGGACGGTGAACCCGCGCGCCAGGGCCGACTGCAGGATCCCATCAGCTTCCAGCCGCAGTAGCGCTTCGCGGACCGGCGTGCGAGAGACCTGCAAGGTGCTACTCAGCCCGGCTTCGGTCAGGGCCGCACCGGGGGCGTACTCACCTGAGCAGATGAGAGTGACGATGCGCTCGTAGACCGCCTCACGAAGTGGCTGGCCCCGAGGAATCGGCTGGTCCGCGCTCGATGTTCGCGTCGTCATGATCGCACATCGTATACGATGCGCATCATGAGTGACATCCGCGCCGCGAACGTCGAAGCCGCCGCCACGATCATCGACTCGGTCTTTCTCCACACTCCGCACCTGGAAGATGCGTCGCTGTCGCAAGCCGTGGGTCGAGACGTCGTGGTGAAGCTGGAGACGATCAACCCGGTGCGCAGCTTCAAAGGCCGCGGGGCGAGTTACTTCATGGAGCAGGTGACGCCCGGGCAGCGCGTGGTCACCGCATCAGCGGGCAACTTCGGCCAAGCCATCGCCTACGCGGGACGCCGCCGAGGAATCGACGTCGCCGTCTACTGCGCGGACAACGCCAACCCCATCAAGGTCTCCAGAATGCAAGCGCTCGGGGCGCACGTCATCCAGACCGGGCCGGACTTCGACACCGCCAAACAAGCCGCGCGTGCGAGCACCGCAGGTGATCCGGACGTCGTGTTCGTCGAAGACGGTGACGCGCCCCGGATCACCGAGGGAGCCGGCACCATCGCGATCGAACTCGTCCAGGCCGAGCCGGACGTCATCGTGGTCCCCGTGGGCAACGGCGCGTTGGCCACGGGCATCGGCTGCTGGATCAAGGCTCACCACCCTGCGGTGAACGTCATCGGCGTCAGCGCCGCGGGAGCTCCGGCGATGGCCAGAGCTTGGCGAACCGGGAACCCCGACCCCGCCGATGCCGCGGACACCATCGCCGACGGAGTCGCCGTCCGCGTCCCGGTCCCGAGCATCGTCCCGGCCTTCCGCGCCTACGTGGACCAGATGCTCCTGGTCGACGACGCCACCATCGTCGAGGCGCTACACCTCATCCGCGACACCGTCGGGATGATCCTCGAACCGGCCGGCGCCCTCGGAGTCGCCGCCATGCTGCAGCACAGCATCCCCGGAAACCGCATCGCCACGATAGCCACCGGCAGCAACTACTCCGATGCGCTGCTGCATCAGCTCACCGGCCGATGAGCGGTCACGCGCGTTGGTAAACCTTCGTGCCGTCGACCCAAGTCTGCGCCACGGTGAGCTTGCCGAGGTCCTCGGGTGCGGTGTCGAGCGGGTCGTCATCCAGAACGACGAAGTCGGCCAGCTTGCCCACCTCGATGGAGCCGATCCGGTCCTCCCACCCGATTGAGTAGGCCGCCCACTCGGTGTACATGCGCAACGCCTCGGCGATGGTGATCGCCTCCTGCGGGTCGAGGATCTCGCCGCCCTGGCTGGTGCGCGTGACCGCGGCCTGCATGGCCGGGAACGGATGGTGCTGCCTCTCGGTGATGCCGATGGCATCGGAGTTGCCGGGAATCGGCAGGCCGTGGTCGATCAACGTCCGGAACGGCATCACGGGGCCGATCCGCTCCCGCCCCAAATGCGCGACGTATCCAGGGGCGGTCGTGAGCAGGAACGCAGGCTGCGGGACCGGCACGACTCCGGCGGAGATGAATCGCTTGATGCGCTCCTGGGTCATGAACATGTTCCCGGCGTGTTCGATCCGGTGCCGGGCGACACCGTGCCGGCCCTCAGGTAGGGCGAGGTTGGCATCCAGCGCCTGGTCCAGAGCGCGGTCCCCGATCGCGTGCAAGGCGATCTGCAGACCACGGTGGTCGGCCATCGCGACGAGTTCGCTCACGTAGTCGTCGGTGAAGGCGAGTTCCCCGCGGTAGCCGGGCTGCCCTGGGTAATCGTCGTGCAGGGCCGCAGCTCCAGCGGTCAACCCGCCGTCGAGAAACACCTTCACGCCCATCATCTGCATGCGCTCGGGAGCGATCGCGTCCAGCCACGACTTGGTGCGGTTCTCACGCACGTCATCCGTGGTGACCACCGCCTCCAGCTTGGGGTACAGAGCAGCTCGGAGGACGAGATCGCCGTCCTCGGCGACCTTGCTGATGGCCTCGAGCCCGGCCGCGTGCAGGGGGATGTCCCCCAGGGCGGTGACGCCGACGCTCAGGTAGCGCTCCTGCACCTTCTTGATGGCCTCGGCGAGGATCGGAAGGCCCGGCTGGGGACCGCCCAGCGGCTGGAACATGTCATAGGTGCGCCCGGTCGCCACGCGCGTCTCCGGGTCACGCTCGATCCGCCCGCCGGGCGCATCGGGCGTGTCGTCGTCGACGCCGAGCATCTGGAGGCCCAGCGTGTTGAACACGTTCAGGTGGTAGCTGGCCCGGTACATGACCGGATGCTCGGTGCTCACGCGATCGAGGTCGTGGCGGTCGGGGTAGCGCCCCTCGGCGATCTTGAGGTGCTGGTAGTGCTCGCCCTGCCCGAGCACCCATGCGCCGGGCGGTGTCTTCGCGGCGCGCTCGGCCAGCGCCGCGACCATCTCGTCGATGGACGAGACGCGCGTCGACCGGCAGTCGACCGCGAGCTCCCAGGCATAGGCCAGCAGTTCCAGGTGGGAGTGGCAATCGATGAGCCCAGGCAACACCGTGGCGCCGTTCAGCTCGACGATCCGGGCCTCACCTGCACCGGCGAGAACCTCCGCGCGAGTCCCGACGGCCGTGATCCGCCCGTCTTCGCACCGGAATGCTTCAACGACGGACTGATCGGCGTCCATGGTCCGGACACGTCCGCCCACGAAACAGACGGTGGATTCGGTCATAGATCTGTTCTCACTTTCTCCGCGCGATCGCAGCCGTAGGCCGGTGCCGGCTCGGGGCCAGTAAGCCGAGGCAGCTCAGCTGATCGAAGGAAACTGGATGGTCTTCGTCTCGAGGTATTCCTCGACGCCGACGCGTCCCCGCTCGCGGCCCAGGCCGCTGCCCTTCATGCCACCGAACGGCAACGGAGGCTCACTGGTGAGGGCGCTGTTGACCCCGACGGACCCGACGCGCAGCCGACGAGCGACGCCGATCGCGCGGGCCTGGTCGGCGGCGAAGACATAACCGGCCAAGCCGTACTCGGTGGCGTTGGCCAGGCGGATCGCCTCGTCCTCGTCACGGCAACGGACGACGCTGAGTACCGGCCCGAACAGTTCCTCGCCGAGCGTCGGCGGCTGGTGCGTTGCGGAGGCGACGAGGATCGTCGGCTCGAGGAACGCGCTGGCCGGGCTTTCGCCGTGCCGCCCTCCCCCAGCGACGACCTCGCCGCCCTCGGCTACCGCCCGAGCCAGCTGAGACTCGAGCCGCTCGACCGCGGCACGATCGATCAGCGGCCCCATGGT